>CAYSBA010000010.1:8575-11906 GCA_964429075.1 uncultured bacterium | reverse complement strand
CTTTTTTATATCTATTATAGACATATAGATCTTTTATCTTATGATCATGTGAAAGAACAATCTCAACATTTATATTATTATCATTCTTTATAATATAACTCCCTCTATATACAATATTAATATCGGGTGCAAAACGGGGCAACCATATTAAGTCACTTTCTTTAAAGCCAGTTTTATGTCCTTTTAGACTTCCAGACCACTCTTTTCTTGACCATAGAATACCTCTTTTTGTTTTTACAGCATAAAAGCCATTTTTTTCTCCAATTACATTGCTTTCTTTTAATGTTACACCTATCCAGTCACAACCCTCATAAGGTATGCTGCATAGTGGTGAATGGCTTCTGACCTTTGATCTCATCTTTTTCGCAGGATTATTAAATATTGGTATCCATAGCTCATCACCGAGATAGACATCCTTTTCAAGATCGCTAATCTCCAGTTTAAAGTGTAGTTTTTCTTTGTTAAAATCCTTTTTTACTTTAAATCTTAGTAGAATCTCACCATGACTTTTTGAATGTATCTGTTTAATGGCAACCCTTCCTTTTTTTAAAAACACATCCTTCCCATTCTTATTAACAAGAAGTACATAGGTCTTTTTTGAGGTGTTACCCATACCTCTGTTAAATATATTCAGTCGTAAGGTAATATCTTCACCTCTTTGAATCAGACCATCTTTGCTGCAACCCGAACAGCTGTCGTCAATTATATAGGTATAACCAAAGGATGGTAGGGGTTGACCCTTTATATGAAACCGCTCTTTGTGTACTATATCTGTCTTTTTGTTGTCCACATAGAAAATAAAATTAACAGGTACAATTTGCTCTCTCATATCTGAAGGTAGCTCAAATGTGGTTGACCACACAGCAGTCTCATGTGGCTTTATTGTACCAAATATGAATTCTCGTTTTTTAAATATCATCTCTTCTGAATCTGTTATTGCATGTAATCTCTGAAACACTCTATTGCCTGTATTTTTTACCTTTACTGTTAACCTTACCCTATCCCCGGCCACCGGAACGGATTTACCTGAGAGGTCTTTTAGTATAACATCTATCTTTAAATCCTTTTTAGATGGTATAAGTTGGGTTCTATGTCCCCAGACTAATCTATATCTTTTTAAAAGATATTCCTGTATCCTTTTTTCTTCCTCCTTGTTTAGCCTATCAAAAAATTCCTTCATCATAGAGTAAGGAGAGTTGGCTCTTATTCCGCTTAAGATTATCCTTTCTGCTATCTTTACCAAGAAGTCTTCTTTTAATCTATCTGTATAGTCTGGTGAATACATGATCCTCAGCTCGTCCTTTGTTAAGAGATGTTTTAAAAAGAATTTTGGTTTCTCCAGTTTTGAAATATCGAGCTCCATCTCACTCAGATCATTCTCTCTAAGACTATCTTCAAGATAACCCTGCTGCATAAAAACCATATCTTTTGGTTCTGGATTTTCTTCAGCATATATCGACTTTGGTGGTACCCAGTTTTTCTCAAGCGAAACAGGTACAATCTTTACATCTGGAACAACACCATAATCATGTATGGAACGATCTCCTGGTGTAAGATACTCTGCAATTGTCAGCTTAAGACCGGTATCCTTTGTTACACCGTATATTACCTGAACTGTCCCTTTTCCAAAGGTCCTATTCCCGAGAATAAGCGCCCGTTTATAATACTTCAAAGCCGCTGTTACAATCTCTGATGCACTTGCTGAGCCCTCGTTAACAAGAACTATTAAAGGCTCTTGTGGTTCATCACCATCATTCTGTGCAACCTCCCTTTCAAGTATGATCCCTTTCTTTACCTGTGTAGATACAATCACCCCACTTTTCAGAAATAGATCACTCAGCTTGACAGCTTCATCAAGCAGGCCACCAGGATTGTCCCGAAGATCCAGTATAATACCCTTTAATTTACCTCCATTTTTATTCCTGAGATTGTTTATCTGCGATCTTACATCCCTTGCCACATTCTTTTGAAAACTCTCTATAGATATGTATGCAATACCGTTTTTTAGCAGTTTTGATTTTACACTCTGTATCTTTATAATCTCCCTTGTGATGGTGACTTTAATAAGCTTTGGGAACCCCTCTCTCTTGATCCCTATGGTTACTTTTGTCCCGGGCTTTCCTCTCAATTTTGACACGGCTTCATCAAGGTCCATATTGATTGTCGATTCACCATCAATCTCCATTATCCTGTCCTTTGCCCTTATCCCGGCCCTGTATGCAGGTGTACCTTTAATCGGCGAAATCACTGTCAGAAGTCCATTTCGTATAGAAATTATAATACCGAGACCTCCGAATTTACCTTTTGTCTGAATCTTAAACTCTCTGAATTGTCTCCTTGGCAGAAAGTTTGAATGTGGATCGAGGGTAGAAAGCATTGCATTTATAGCTGAAACCTCAATCTCCTCTCTATCTTCATCGGGTGGTAGATTTCTGTTTAAGAATCTAAATATCTTACCAATATTGTATGAAAGATCTGCAAGGGTAAGAAGTGAATCTATCTTGAATCTTCTATGGTCCTTACCCACCTGCACATCCACAAATCCATTATTGCTGTTATATTTAAATACGATCTCTGGTACCTTTTTTGCGAGTCTTTCAAGGATCCTTTTAAACATCTTCTCTGGAACAACTCTTGATGGATCAAGATATTTTGTTTTTATATATCTTAAAGATCTATTGAAGTACACCATATCCTCTATATTGTAAGAGGCCCAGGCCTCAAATTTAAGTGAACAGATAAACACCAAAAGTAGTATGAAACCAGATATACCCTTTAATATCCGTCTGTCTTTTATAACCATATTAAACTCCAGTACTTTTATTCAATCTTAGACAACACATCATCCATATTATAAAAACCGGGTGCCCTCTCTTTTAGCCATAATGCAGCTGTTATCGCACCCTCTGCAAAACATCGTCTCGATTGTGCCCTATGTATCAATTCGAGTCTTTCCCCATTTCCGAAGAAAAAGACAGTATGTTCACCTACCGTATCTCCACCTCTTATTGACTGGATTGTCACATCAAAATCCTTTCGAACACCCTCTCTTTTAAAAAGACTATTTAATTCAGGTCTTGCCTTTGTGATTGCATCAAATAGCATAAGGGCGGTACCACTTGGTGCATCCTTTTTAAACCTGTGGTGACTTTCGAGTATCTCAATATCACATCCATCCTTACATAGCTCTGTTACGAATCTTACTGCCTTAATAAGGATATTAACAAAAAGGCTCATATTATATGAAAGAAGTATAGGTATTCTGTTTGTAAATCCCTTTATAAAATCTATCTCCTCTTTCTTAAAACCGGTGGTTCCTATTACCATAGGC
>CAYSBA010000010.1:0-8565 GCA_964429075.1 uncultured bacterium | reverse complement strand
TGTTTTCTTTTTGCATCCTTTTGAGCATGGAGATTGTAGCAACAGGATTTGAAAAATCTATTATAACATCAAAATCTGATAGATCGACCGATTCTATAGTCTTTACAGCAAGATCTTTATCATCTGTAACAAGATCTTTGCCTGCTACATCAATGAGTGCACCAATCTCTATATCATCCCTTTTTTGTACTATTTCAAATACTGTGTGACCCATCCTGCCACACGCACCAAGGATCGCTATGGCTGTTTTTGTGCCGGTCATTCTTCTCTCCATACATTCAGTTTTTTATCCCTGATATATATGACTATTCCAGATTTTACCACCATATATACTGGATTTTCAGCATAATAGTAAGGGATCTCCTCTGTCCTTTTTAGATCGAGTACAACAAGATCTGCTTTTTTTCCTACCGTTATTTCCCCTCTATCATGGAGTCCCAGTGCCCTTGATGGTCCCTTTGAGATACAGTCAATAACCCCCTCAACGTTTAATCCACCGTATAGACAGTACAGTGAAGTCATAAAAAAGAGATTTTTAGTTGGTGACGACCCGGGATTGAAGTCGGTAGATATTGCAGCGTTTTCACCAAGAACCGAAAAGTCGATGTCATTCCTAATCCTTCCAGATCCACTGAAAAAGGCAGCACCTGGTAAGAAAACGGGTATGGTACCAGAGATACTCAATCTCTTTACAACTTCCCATGATGTATGGTCAAGATGGTCTGCAGAGATGCATCCAAGCTCGAGTGCAAGCTCTGCACCACCACTTTTTTTGATTTGATCTGCATGTATCTTCAAACCAAGTCCGAGATCATGTGCCTTTTTCAGGACCTTCCTGCATTCATCAACACTAAAGGCAATGCCTGGTTCACAAAAACAGTCGCAAAAAAGTGCAAGACCCTCCTCAGCAGCCTCTTCGATTGTCTCATTTATAGTTAAATCAATATAATATTCCCTTTTATTGCTATACTCTTCTGGTAGCTTATGAAGGGCAAGCAGGGTAGGGATAATATCTATATAAGTCTCCTTGTCCACCTCTTTTATAATCCTGAGCAGTCTCAGCTCCTGTTCTGGTAATAGTCCATAGCCACTCTTTATCTCTAAGGTTGTTATGCCATGTTTTACAAAATCTTCTATCCTTTTCTTAAGGAGTCTTTTTAAGATTACATCGTCACACTCTACAGTCGACTTTACTGTAACTCCAATGCCATAACCCATCTTTGCAATCTCTTCGTAGGATTTTCCTAACACTCTATATCGAAAATCTTCTATACGGCTACCTGCAAAAATAGAGTGGGTGTGACACTCTGTAAGTCCAGGTATTACCAACCTTCCATCAACATCGAATATCTCATCATGATTACCGCTGGTTGACCTCTTCTTTGAATAGTCTATGATTTCCCTTATGGTGTGATCAAATTTTATTTCTCCCTCAATGTGTCGATTCTCTGTGAAAATAACAGCATTTTTAATCAGCGCCAATTCCTATCACTCCACAGTAACGCTTTTGGCAAGATTTCGAGGCTGATCTACATCGGTTCCAAGGAAATCTGCCACATGATATGCAAGAAGTTGAAGAGGTACGGAGTTTATTATGGGTTCAAGAAAATAATCTACTTCAGGGACAACGATAGAAAAATCCGATCTTTCAATAACCTCTTTGCAATCCTCGTTAACAATTGAGATAACAATACCATCCCTTGCTTTTATCTCCTCAATGTTTGCTATCATCTTTTTTATCAGGAAATTTGAAGTAGCAATTACAACTGATGGCATATTTTCATCTATCAATGCTATTGGTCCGTGCTTCATCTCACCAGCTGCATACCCCTCTGCATGAATGTAGGTAATCTCTTTCATCTTTAAGGCGCCTTCGAGGGCAACAGGATAATTTATTCCCCTGCCAAGATAGAGAAAATTTTTGTAGCGACTGAGGATCTTTGCAATCTTCTGTATTTCCTCTTCCTGTTTAAGCACAAGTCCAATCTTTCCAGGTAGCTTTGCAAGTTCATGGATAAGATCAGACCTGTCCTTTTTTGAAAAGTAGATGGACATCATCACAAGTACCAACACCTGGGTCAAAAAAGCCTTTGTTGAAGCCACACCAATCTCCGGACCTGCATAGGTATAGAGTGTTATATCACTCAGCCTGTCTATTGTTGACTGCGGTACGTTTGTAATGGAAATTATTCTGGCACCCTTTTTTTTAGATTCCTTCAATGCCTCTATAGTATCAGCCGTTTCACCCGATTGAGATATACACAAAAAACAGTCCTTTTCTTTTAAAATAGGGTCCTGATATCTGAACTCACTTGCAAGGTATACCTCTGTTGAAATCCCTGATAGGCCTTCGATCAGATACTTCCCTATCAGTCCTGCATGGTAGGAGGTACCACAGGCAGTAATAACAATCCTGTCTGGATGCTGTGTTTTGGAAAGCTCTTCTAAAAATACCCTGCCTTTTTCAAGGTCAAGTCTCTGTTCCATTGTATTTATCAATGCTGTTGGTTGCTCGAATATCTCTTTATGCATAAAATGTTTGTGTCCTCCCTTTTCAACAGAGACTGGATCTAAATTGATCATAAACAGCTTTCTATCCTTTCTATTCCCTGAAAAATCGTAAATGGCAAATCTACCTCTTCCCACTACACCAACCTCCTTTTCATCAAGGACAAGGACCTTGTTAGTCTCATGTAATAGTGCTGGGATATCCGATGCAACCATACCACTTTTGTCTGTAATCCCAAACACGAGTGGAGATGCATTCTTCATCACAAAGATCTCTTCTGGACGTAACGGAGTAATAAGTGCAACAGCAAACGCGCCTTCAAGTCTTTTTACTGCTTCAAAAATTGCCTCTTCTATCTCTTTCTTTTTATTCAGTTCAAAGCTTATAAGATGAGCTATTACCTCAGTATCTGTTTCGGACACAAACTCAAACCCTTCTTTTATCAACTGTGTCTTGAGTGATGCAAAATTCTCTATAATTCCATTATGTACCAATGCAAGGCTTTTTGATAGGTGTGGATGTGCATTGTCATTACTCGGTTTGCCATGCGTGGCCCATCTTGTGTGACCTATTCCTGTATTACCTGATACAGGATTTTCAACAATCTTTTTTTCAAGTACTTTTATTTTCCCAGTACTCTTTCTTATCTCTATATCTTTTCCAGTAATAACAGCAATACCAGAGGAATCGTAACCCCTGTATTCAAGCTTTTTAAGTCCTTCTACTATATGATCTACACAGTCCTCAAAACCTGTATAGCCAACAATACCGCACATTGTCTATTCCTTTTTATTCTTTTTTCTCCGGTAGGACATCCCAAGGCCTTCTCTGTTCACCTGTCTTGCACGGCCAAATGCAAGGGCATTATCAGGTACATCCTTTGTTATTGTAGATCCAGCAGCAACAAGTGCATCTTTACCAATCTTTACAGGAGCAACAAGACAGCTATTACTCCCTATAAATGTCCCATCCTCTATTACTGTCTGATGTTTTTCAAAGCCATCATAATTACACGTAATTGTACCTGCACCAATATTTACTCCCTCACCTAAAACTGTATCACCAATATAGCTCAGATGGTTTGCCTTACTTCCACTGCCAACCACTGCCTTTTTGACCTCTACAAAGTTACCAATCTTTGACCCCCTTCTGAGTGTGGTACCGTATCTTAACCTCGCAAAAGGACCAACTGTAACATCGTCTTCTACAACAGCACCATCAATATGGGAAAAGGGATAAATCCTGCACCTTTTTCCGATCGTTGAGCTGTTTATGAAGATATTTGGACCAATATATGTCTCTTGATCGATATGGGTGTTCCCCTTTATGACCACCCCTGGTTCAATAAAACAATCCCTTTCGATTACAACACCTGAATCGATATAGGTGTTGTAGGGATCAATAATGGTAACTCCACTCTCTATAATCCTTTCTATAATGGATAGACGCATTGCATAGTTAGCAAAATATAGATCCATCCTGTCATTTACACCGTAGAACTCAACAGGATCAGATGCCTGGAACCCATTTACCTTTACACCTTTTTTTACACAGAATTCAACTACATCTGTCAGGTAATATTCTCCTTTTCTCTCATTTTTTTTCATAATTCGGAAGAATTCTAATATAAGCCTGACATCAAAGAACCAGACTCCAGAATTTACCTCCCTAATCATCCTCTCTTCATTTTCAAGATCGGTCTCTTCCACTATTTTAACTACATAGCCTTCTTTGTCTCTTATTATTCTGCCATATCCTGTTGGATCTTCTAATTCCATAGTAATTAAGGAACATACGGGTCTTTTGTTTTTTGAAGTATTGATAAACTCCCTGAGGGTATCTGCTGTAATCAATGGGGTATCTCCACAGCATACCAGAACCTCATCCACATCTTTTATATTAGATAATGCCACCTTTACTGCGCCAGCTGTGCCATCCTGTTCTGGTTGAAATACCGTCTTTATTCCATCTTTAAAATTTTTATTTATATAATCTGATACCAGTTCAGCACCAGAACCAAGCACCACAACAACATTATCTACACCAGAGTTGATGACCGCATCTAAAATGTAATGTATCATGGGTCTTCCACAAACCTGGTGTAATACCTTGGGCAGGTTTGATTTCATCCTGGTACCAGAACCAGCTGCAAGGACAATACCTGTAACCATAATAATACCGTCTATAATTGATAGATTTCAGAATACCTTTTCTTTAAATATCTTAAGAAAGGCTCTGCACTCACCCTATCACCATACAACCTGTCAAACAATTCATCTACACTGAGCTCCCTACCAAGTCTGTGGATCTTCTCATTTAACCATCCTGTAATCTCTAGCATTTCTCCCTTTCTTAATAGATCATCAATATCCGGTATATCCTTAACAATACTCTCAAATATCATGGCACTGTAAAAATTACCCAGGGAGTATGTGGGAAAATACCCAAAATAGCCCATGGACCAGTGTATATCCTGCAATACTCCATCACTATAATTCTTGGGCTCAACACCAACATATTCCTTCATTCCAGCATTCCAGATCTCCGGCAGCTCTTCTACCTCTGTTTTGCCATTTATAAGACCATTTTCTATGTCAAATCTTAGCATTATATGAAGATTGTAGTGTACCTCATCAGACTCTACCCTGATCAGGGTTGGCTCAACTCTGTTATAGACCCGATACCAGTCTTCCACAGTCCTACCCTTCAATTGATCAGGGAAATATTCTACAAGCCTCGGGAACCAGTATTCCCAGAAGGAGTATCTCCTTGCAATAACATTTTCCCAGAAACGTGATTGGCTCTCATGCATCCCTGTGGAGATAGGCTGACCCAGTGGATTTCCGTATTCATATTGGTCAAGACCCTGTTCATAAAGGCCATGACCACCCTCATGGATGGTTGAACTTATGGCACTCCTTGGATCATGTATATCAAAACGGGTTGTTATTCTGGTGTCAGTAGGATGGAGTCCTATAGTAAAGGGGTGTGCAGACTTATCTTCCCTTCCTCTCTCAAGGTCGAACCCCATCTTTTTTAGTATCTCGATCCCAAACTTAAATTGCCTGTCTTCGGGATATTCTTTGTGAGTAAGGTCTTCTCTGAACTTTACACCCTTTTCACGTATCCTTTTTGCAAAACCTTTTAGCTCCTCTAAAATATCACCAAATAGCTCTCTTACTGTCTTTGTCTTCATACCAGGTTCATAAAGATCCAGAAGTGCATCGTAGGGGTTATCTTCAAATCCAAGAAGATCTGCCTTCTTTCGCTGCAGATCAACCATCTTTTTCAAATAGGGTGCAAAGAGTAAGAAATCGTCCTCTTTTCTTGCTTTCTGCCAGACCTGCATGGACTCTGATGAGTGTCTACTGAGTTCTTCTACAAACTCTGCAGGAAGTGCCTTTGAAAGCCTGTAGTCTCTATAAACAAGTTTTAGCATCCTCTCTGTTCTTCTGTCTACATCGATCTTGATTTGACCTGTATCAAGATCAACAAGGGCACCAAGAGTCTCTTCAAACTCCTTACCTGTTCTTTTTCTATGGGCAAGTCCAGAGAGGATCGAAATCTGTTCGGCCCTGAAGGTTGCTGCCTTTTTTGGCATGTACGTCTCCTGGTCCCATCCAAGTAAGGAACCTGTACTCTCGATAATTGCAATCTCTCTTAAAAGATTCTTTAGTTTTAATATACCATTCATCTTCTCCTCCATACTTCTCCCCCCTTAGGTCAAACTATAAAACCACAAAAAGCAAGGTGTCTGCCTGTATCCGGGTTTCTCCTGTAGGAGAAAAAAAGCTCCGGTCTACAATATGTGCAATAGGGCAACACCTCTATACTGTTTCGTTGAAGCCCACAACGATACAACTGAAAGAGAGCAAGGGTTGCAAGATCTACCTTAAATAGATCTCCAGCTGGTTCAGGTGTTAAATAATATTCTTTCAGTTTCAAGTCAACCGTCGCAACCAGCTTTTTGGCAACATCTTTTTTTATCACATAGCAACAACCCCTTATTGATGGACCTATAGCTGCAATAAGATCCTTAGGATCACTGCCCCATCTTTTTATCATAGTTTCAACCACTTCAAAGAGAATCTTTTCCGCAAGCGATCTCCAGCCACAATGAACAGCAGCAACAGCCCTTAGCACCGGATCAACAATAAGCACAGGTACACAATCTGCAACAGTCACACCGACAAGTTTACCAGTCGATTTTGTAAGAAGTGCATCAGCACTTCTCTTTAGTATACTCTCTCTTGTCTCGAGAGGACCTACAATTACAATATTCTTGCCATGTACCTGTGAAGCTGTGAAGAATGAGTCTGAGTCTACTCCTATTTCTGATGCAACGATCTTATAGTTGTTTCCCACATTGTAATCCAAATCACCGGTATTAAGCCCAAGATTCAGGGTGTTGTAAGGTGGCTCACTCATACCACCATTTCTATCTGTAAATCCATGAATCAGACCCTCTATCTTTGATAACTTTTTTGATGTTATAATTCCCATATCATCCTTCGATAATATCCACATTACACTCTGTGCAGGATTTTATCTTTTCAATGGTTGATCCAAGCAACATGCGCATAATCTTCAGTCTTCGTTTGCGGGTTATCACAAGATGATCAACCCTGTATCTCTTTATAAAATCAAGAAGAATGTCTTCAAGATTGCCTTCCAAGATGATAGTCTGATAGGGTATGTTGTGAAGCTGTGCAAGATCTTCTACATAAGAAAGGATCTTTTTGCCCTGAATCTTGTATTCTTTGTACAACATCTCTTTAAAATCCTCTGATAGTGCATTACCAAGCCATCCGCTGGACATTACCTCATTCATTGTCTTTTCAACGATTGTCTTATCGATAACAAAGAGGGCAATTAACTCTGAATCATCTATCTGTTCAGCCAATTCAATAGCCCTATTTATGGCCTCCTTTGACTCACGCATAGGAGATACTACAAGGAGGACCTTATGGATAAACCCTGTCTTGGAGCTATTTTCCTGCTCCGTTGTCTTCTTTGATGCTATCTTTCTCTTTATCGTCATCGATTTCTACCATTAGATTCTTTTTTACCCATTTAACCACAGCTGGATGAAATAATAAAGTTGCATGACCTGCCCAGTTGATCTCTAAATTATTCCCACCTTCTATTACAGGGCTGTTATAGGGTATAACAATATTATCATGGGTCGAGTAGATTGAGAATATCCTTTTTACGTCGTCTACCATACTGAAGGAATCAAAAAAAGGATGATCTGTTAGAAGGTGAACAGAGCTTTTGCCCACCCCAAATACAGCCATCCTTGTGCCCCTGTATGGTGATCCTATGCTTATCAGCCTGAATATACGGTCATTTTTCATAACACTCATCAGATAACGTGAGGCCACGCCCCCAAGACTGTGGGCAACAATTATGACTTTATTTGTATTTTCTTTATTGCATATCCTTTCTACCTCTCTTTCCAGAAGAGCTGCAATTTCCTGAATAGTCTTACTAAAGCTATCATAGTTAATGGCATATAATCGAGAAAAACCCTTTCTCCACAGGACAAAAAGTATGACAAAGAAATCAGAAAGATTTCTACTATAGCCATGGACAAACAGGACAGGATAGGTATTCTTATTGTCTTTTTTACCTTTTATATTAAGACGCCTTCCAAATAGATAGCCAATAGGGGTAACCAAAAAAAGGAAAAAACTCGACAGGGTCTCTATTGTATATCCTGCAAAAAAGGGTAAAAGGTCCCTTAACACAACAGAGCGTCTTTCAAGATTTAACCTTTCGTATGCAAGGATTGAATAGCTAAGGGCATTAACAAAGGCAACTGCGACAAAGATCCACAAAAATATTTTTACTATTATCATGCGTTACATAGCTCCCACATCTTTTTCGTCTCAGAAATAAAGGCCTCATCTCCACCATATGGTTCACCGATCATGGGAGTTTTGAAAAATCTTCTGTCCTGAAAAAGTCTTTTGAAGAAATCTAAACCGATATGGCCATCTCCAAGATGCTCGTGCCTATCAACTCTGCTGCCAAGTGGCTTTTTAGAGTCGTTA
>CAYSBA010000009.1:11242-12126 GCA_964429075.1 uncultured bacterium | reverse complement strand
GGGTATATAGTCCATATATAAATGTAGAGTGAGAGATATTTGTATTATCAGCCTCTTTATAAGAGCTTGTCATCAAATTGAGTCCGACTTCGAGGGCGACATTAAAATTTTTGTTAATTATACAATTTATACCACCGCCGGCATTAATTCTTATAAAGTTTAGTGGCTTGACAGAATCATCAGTCTTTTCTTCAGTTGTGCTACCAAATTTTGTTATTGTCTTCAGGCTTACAAAATTCTTTTCAAGGCGAAGGGTTGTGAAAGGAACACTGAGCTTTTTAATAGGCATTAAATAGTACCTTGCTCCTGCACCTAAAGAAAATATGTTATATACACTTTTTAAAGAAGAATTGGACTCTGAATCCTTCTGTTCATTTGTAGCATGTGCAAAACCAAGGGTCCCAAAAAATTCAAGGTTCTTCAGTCTATAACCTGCCTCAATATTGTTTCTGAATACGCTGAATGTTGTATCTATATTATATAATGCTGTGATGGGGGTAATAGAGAATGCACCAAAAAGAGCATTTTCAGAATCTTTTGACTGCAGCTGGTCACTGGGAGTTTGGGGTTTTATTGTAGCAAGGGGGACATTTTCGGCCGACTCCTGAGCAAGCCCTTTTTGTACAATAGATATTATAAATAAAATCAAAAAGATAGATTTAAGATTCTTCATACCTGCCTCCGTTTTTGTAAATATTTAATGTAAAATTTTTACTGTGTCAATGAATTGCCCTGTTTGATTAAAGATGCTTGACATTCAATAATAAAAGGAATAAAGAGTTCATTGATGTCTCAAGTGGAGTTGAACATGCGTTCGTTAGTGTGGTCTTTTTTGTTTGTTATTTCTTTAGGTTTATTGATACAGGGCCCTACTTATGCAAAAG
>CAYSBA010000009.1:0-11232 GCA_964429075.1 uncultured bacterium | reverse complement strand
GGACAAAGAAGAGAAAGAAAAAAAAGAAAAAAAGGATAACAAAAAGAAAAAGAATCAGACTAAGGAAGAAGAAAAATCTTCAAAATCTGCTGATACAGGATCCAGAAAGGATGAAAAAGATTCCAAAAAAAAGTCTGAGCAAATGAAATCAGAAAAGGAAACTAAAAAGGATACAAAAAAGGTTGAGAAAAAAGAAGAGAGAAAGGATGAAAAAAAAGAAACAAAGACCGATTTAGAAAGGTCGAAAAACGAAAAAAAAGAAATAAAAAAGGAGCAAAAAACTACCACAAAAAAAGATATAGAAAAAAATAGCAGTGAAAAAAATGAATCTTTAGAGTCCTCAAAGAGCGAACAAAAAGACATGGATGTGGCTGCAGAGGGAAAGTCTATTAAAAAACAGTCGAAAGAGAAACAGAAGAAATCTAAAGTGACAAAGATGAGAAAGAGCTCCGGGAGTACTCAGGATATACTTACAGGTGATGGATTGGCCGGTAAAAGACGTTACTCTGTGCTTGTGCTCTTTGAAAATGGCACGGGGCTTTATACAGGTAGAGACTATGGCAACAATCTCTTTTACTCCATGCTTTACCTGCAGCCAAGTTACAAATTGAGCGATCTACTTACACTCTCCTTAGTCTTTTACCTGCAGAAAGAGTGGACAAATGGTGATTCTGATACATATTTGAGGGAGCTACACTGGTCTGATATATATTTCCAGCTCTCAAACAAAAAGATCTATATGGATAAGAAATATACAGGGATACATGTAAGTGGTTATACGAGGATTTACTTGCCGACTTCAAGAGAATCTGCAACCATGCAGAATCCGTTTTACTTTAAGGTGCTTGGTTCTCTTTCTCTAAGCCGCAGTCTCTTTGATAAACTAACCCTGGGATATGAGATAAGACTCTATAAGAATTTCTACCGCTACAAAACCCCAGGTATATCAAAATATCCTGAATCTAACTATTCCACCCAATCGGGTGATTCAGGAATATCATTGGTTTATCTCAATCAGGAGGGCTGGAGTTCAATAGTAAGAAATACCTCCTTTGCAATACAGCACTGGTTTTCTATCGGTCTTGATCTGAGTGACAGCTTTTCATTGACCACCTATTTTGTAGTAAAAAATAGTTTTCTCTATAAATATGATTATGCACCAGGTGACCAGATAAATTCAGACTATCCAAGACGTGATAGCTTTAATTTCGTGCTTGAGGGTGCATATGTCATTAATAAAAATCTTCATGTACACTTAGGATATTCAAATGAGGTCGCTCAGCTTGAACCAGATTCAACATACAGGCCCTTTTACAACTATTTTTACATAGATAACTACAACAACAATTCATCTTTGTATCTTGACCTTATGGTTTTTTATTGATGTTTAAAAAGGATTTTCAAAAAGTGGAGGAACATATGTTGTCTAAGAAGGTAAGGGATTCTTTAAGACTCTTTGGTGGGTTAGCAGCCCTATTTCTTTTTGTTGCCTGCGGTGCACTTGAACGTGAGCCAAGAAACTATGTACAGGAATACCCAATCAAAAAAAGCAGCCTCGATGGAGTCTGGTATTATCAGATGACCGTTGTTGAGGCCCCCTATGAGGCGAGCTGGACTTTTATTGGTGAGCAGGGTGCCTTCCCCTATGTTTATAAGATGCGCTGGGACATAGAGAGGGACTATCTCTATGGATATCTTACCTATGAACAGGTAAAAGGTTCAGATCCCCTTCATGACTCCTATGGAGATGATTATAAAGGTGAACCAATCGTGGCATTTAAGATTACATCACACTTTGATATAAGAAGGGGTTATAACTCTACCACAGGTGAGGAGTACAACTATATCGAAGAGAATACCTCCGATAGAAAGTGGTGGGAGAGGGAGTATATGAGGGTTGATTGGTCTCAAAATCTTATCAATAATTTTGCATTTATTACAGCATCGCTATTTTTCAATATACAACCACAAGGTGGTCAATACTACATTGCAAGACCCAATGATTTTTATGCCCCTATCTTCTTGGACGAGGATGGAGATGGAAAGCTCGATTATATAGAGATAACAACCAAATATGTCTACAATGATGAAGAGGTGGTGATCAGAAACTCATTTATGAAAAAGAAGCCATCTACATATAAACCACTCTACTATCCAGACAGGATGTTTGAAAAGTTTGGATATTTCAGACAGGAAAGAAGTACCTGGGATCGTTATAGAGGTAAGACAGATTTTCTCGACTATCTGATGAATCGCTGGAATATCTGGGAGAGTGATCTTGATGAGTGTGTAAATCGAAAGGCACGCTATCCTTATAAAAATTGTAAGGTGAAAAAGATTGTGTACTATCTTTCTCCTGCCTATCCAGAAAAATATAAAGATCTGACATTTAAGGCTGTTGAATCGTGGAACAGGGCCTTTCGTGAAGTAATGAAGGAGCTAAAAGGCGAGGAAGAGGATGTATTTGTACTCAAAGATAACGACTGCAATGTAGAAAATGTAAAGAATTACGTAGAGAGTCACGATCAGTACATGTATATTGTTGAAAAATATGCAGGATCGCTCGATGCTATAACTACCGATAATCTACTTCCAATATGCAGAGACCTTTATGTTGAA
Organism: uncultured bacterium; assembly: GCA_964429075.1. GTDB lineage: Bacteria > CAYSBA01 > CAYSBA01 > CAYSBA01 > CAYSBA01 > CAYSBA01. The sequence continues at coordinate 8,613 of CAYSBA010000009.1, read as the reverse complement.
TCGAGAGATAAAAACAAAGATAGATACCGCTATGGTGCAGATGATAACTATACACCAGATCCCAACAGATTTACTTTTCAGCGTCCTGGAGACCTTCGTTACTCTATGATAAACTATATATACGATACAAATTCTGCATCACCATGGGGCTATGGCCCTTCATCTGCAGATGTTGAAACCGGTGAAATAATACATGGTATCGCCAATATTTATGGTGCAATTCAGGACTATTACAGAGGATATCTCTATGACTATTACGACCTCATACATGGATATCTATCTGACAGCGATATAGAAGAGAGTGAACATATAAGAGAATATTTCGAACATACAGAGAACATAAAGTACTATAAACCTGTACCAAGACCATTCGATGGTGAATTTATCCAGTATGTAACAGGACATTTGAACGATCTCAGAGATAAGCTGGAAGAACTGAAAAATATGGATCCAAAACTACTGCATCAGGTTGCCAGCAAATTGAAAGGTACCAAACTCGAAAAGGATCTTATAAATGATGAGATTCTCCTTGGTTTTGGTTTTAATGTGGATGCCTATCTAAACAATGATGTTCTTGATAGTGTCTCCCCGCTCAGGCAGGATGACTATTTTGCAAGGATGAATGAGATAGATAAATATCTTGCATACAATACACTATATAGGCCTACCTTTTATACAGATTATTCCTGGAATGCTTTGTTTAACAGGGCTGAGAAAGAGCTTCAGAAAGAGGGTATTACACCTACAAGAGAGGCAGTTGTCGATTGGGTAGATAAGTATATCTATACAGGCGTTATGGCACATGAGGTTGGACACACTCTTGGTTTGAGGCATAACTTTGAGGCCTCTTTTGATAAGGAAAACTATTTTCAGGCCTATTGGGACATAATAAATGGAACCAATAAATCTGGGTTGAATGATGATAATGAGGGTAATCCTCTTCCAGATGTTGATATGCCTTCTGGTGATTATACCGACAGCGACTGGCAGGCCTATGTAGATGCCTACAGGCAGAGAAAGGCAGATCAGGAAAAGGCTGGTGTTGATCTCTATACCTTCTCATCGATAATGGATTACGGCGGTCAGTTCTATCATGTAAAAGAGGGTGTTGGTAAGTATGACATAGCTGCCATTAAGTTTGGATATGGTGGACTCGTTGAGGTCTATGACGGTGCCCCCAATGAAGAGTATTCAAATAGAATAAATGTTCACTATTACATGGGTGGTCAGTTTTGTACAAAGGATGAAGATTGTCCAGGATACAATTACGGACAACGATGTGGGAAGTATGTGCAAAAGAGCGGTGGAGGCGCCTATGAATGGCAGGAGGTTCAGGATGGCGAAAAGGGCACATGCTCAGATTGGGACATGGATATGACCTACCGTGATGCTATTTCTTATCCTCATTATCACTTCTGCTCTGATGAACGTCGTGATGACAAACCCTTCTGTAACACATGGGATGAGGGATACAGCTCCTATGAGATTGTTGAAAACATGATAGAGACCTATGAGAGGGAATATATCTTTAATAATTTCAGGAGATATAAATATTCCTTCCCGAGCTATTACGTGAACCGTCTCTGGAGATATTTCAGTGTAATTGGACTACAACTTCAGGCAATGCTTTATCAATGGTTCTATGTCCCGGGTTTCACATCCAATACCGGCCCCGGTGGGATAATCGATATGTTAAATGCATCAATACTTGGTATGGAATTCTTTACTGATATCATTGCAACACCTGCATACGGTACCTACTACCTCGATACTGAGAAAAATATGTACAGGCTATGTGATGCATATTCAACAGATGCAGATTGTAATTATTTTGGTAATAATCTCGATGTGTTGAGGGTACCTCTGGGGTTTGGAAAATTCCTCTGGACACAGTTTGAGGATGGATACTATGGTGAGATCTTCAGGGTAAAGAGAGTAGGTACATTTATGGACAAATATATGGCCCTATATTCACTCTCAACAAGAGATTGGGGGTTACCTCAGGCCAACGATGAGACATATCCAATTAATTACTATGATGCATTCGATATTGATATGATCAAACTGTTTGGCAGTATAATTGCCGGGGATAACTCCTATTTTGGGCCAGTTGTAAAATCTGTAGATGGCAATACAGGGTATCTTAAAGAGATTGAATACAAGGATTTGTGGAGCAGGACCTTCTTTGGTGGTCCTGCGAGTGGATTTGGCCCTGGATCTACTTCTGGTACACCGGAAGACAGATATCAGGGGATGACAGTTATAGATCCAGAAACACCTGATGTATTAAGGGTTATAACCCTTGTGATGAGCCTTGATAATTTTGGTGTGTGGTTTGATAATACCTATAAAGATAACCTCCAGCTTTATGTTTACAATCTCGGTCAGCCTGTATCCGATGATCTTGCTCAGTTATTACAAACAAGTGAGGTTATTGAATACTACAGTCCTATTTCAAATAAAAGATATATAGCAGTACAGAATCAGCAAGGGACGAGTATAACCTACAAGATGGTGCAGGAGCTGGTTGATCTAAAACAGAAATATGAGGATGCACTCAACAATGGAGATGATAATCTTGCTGCACGATATATGGATTCATTGACAACAAAAGAATCTTTCCTTGATGTTGTATACTTTTATCTTAAACAGGCCGGTGCAGTCTTTTAATTAGGAGGTTAAAATGAAAAGAAAGTATATGAAACTTTTTGGAATTTTTCTGATCCTGTTTTCAATCACCTTCTGTGCACAGAAGCGTGGTGAGAGAAACTATATCCAGGAATACCCGCTAAAAAAGAGCCAGTTTAATGGAACGTGGTACTATCAGCAGACGGTTGTTGATGCACCATATGAAGCATTCTGGGCATTCGAAGGTCTTCAGGGTAGCTTCCCTTATATCTATAAAATAAAGTGGGTGATTGAAAAAGACAGACTGATAGGATACGAAACTTACACAAGGACAAAAGGCACCGAGTATCCAAGAGAGCAGAACGATAAGGATTTTCTGGGAGAACCTGTTGTTGCATTTAAGATTGAATCCCATTTTGACCTCCAGAGGGATTATAATGCTGTGACCGGCGAAGAGTACAATGTGGAGACAGAAAATACAAGAGACAGACTATGGTGGCAGAGGGAATACATGAGGGTAGATTTTTCAGAGAACCTTTATGATTCCTTTGATTATGGCTATAAACTGACAACAAACCCTGTTACATTCTACGAGCAGAATCCCGATGATTATCAGGCACCAAATTTTGTGTATGATAATGGAGAACTGGTATATTTCGATGTAGTCACAAAGGTGACCATTACCCCCGATCTTGTTGAATGTGAGGGGATACCGGGTTCTCTATGTTATCAGGCGATAGGTCAGGAACTTGCACCAGCACAGGTTGCTATAAGACATTCCTTTCTTAAGATTAGAGAAAAAAGCACCTATGAACCCATGTATTACCCAGACAATCTTTTTGAGAAGTTTGGATATTTCAGACAGGAGAGGAATACTTGGAACCGTTACAGGGGTAGAACAGATTTTCTTGATTACTGGATCGATCGCTGGAATATATGGGCTGATGATGTAACAGAGTGCCGCGATTTTTCAAAAGAGCATCCTTATGAAGATTGTAAGATAAAACAGATAGTATATTATCTATCACCTGCATTTCCAGAGCGCTATAAGGCCGAGGCACAGGAGGTTGTAGACTGGTGGGATGCTGCCTTTGAGGAGATGCTTGTAAAGTTAAAGGGACAGGCTGAGCGTGTCTTTGTACTTAAAGATAACAATTGCAGTAAATCTAATGTAAAAGAGTGGCTTTCAAAACACGAAGATTATCAGTATTTACTGAATGGTAATAATATAGAAGATTTGACCGATGAAGATCTTTTGAAGCTCTGCAGAGATCTTGCAGGTGCAACAAGACAGAACGACAATGAAAATCGTTTTGAATATCAGAGGCTTGGCGATCTTCGTTATCCCATGATAAACTATGTTTTTACTCCATCAATTGGAATGCCACTCGGTTATGGACCATCATCTGCAGATATAGAAACAGGTGAGATTGTTCATGCTGTCGCAAACATCTATGGTGGTGCTCTTGAGACCTACAGGGGTTATCTATACGATATATACGACCTGATAAAGGACAATATCTCAGATATGAATTTTGCGATGGGTGAGTCTGTCAGGGAGTATATGCAGAATATGGGTAAAAACGTATTTCCCGAAAGACTGCCTCAGGAATTTTTGAAATTAAACCTTGATAAAGATGCTGCAAAGAAGTTTGCAGGAAGAATCAGACAGAAATTCAATCTACTTGATGAGTTTAACAGGATGCCAGCATCTTCATTAAGGAGTCGACTTGATGCATTGAAGGGTTCATCATACGAAGATCTACTTTTGTCTCAGGATGAGCTTTTGTTTGCCCATGGATTCAGTCTTGGTGTTAACTACCCTGGTGATATTAAAGACCTTATCTCACCAATGAGAGGCCGCACCTTTATGAATGAGTGGGCAGAGATGAGGCAAAAAGATCGTTATAATACCATCTTGAGGCTTGATAGCTACTATGATTTTGCAATTGAAAAATTGATCTACACTGCAGAAGAGGAGCTCGGTATCGATCACTCAGATACAACTCATAAAAAGGAGGTGGCCGATTGGATTATAAAGAAGATCTTCAAGGGTGTACTTTCTCATGAGGTTGGTCATACACTGGGTCTCAGACATAACTTTATTGCCTCATTTGATGAAGAGAACTACAGAGATGAATACTGGGATATATTAAATGGTACAAACAATACAGGAATAAATCCAGACCAAAAGGCACTACCATATATTGAACCTCCTACAGGTGATTATACAGGTGATGATTGGCAACAGTATTTACAACAGCGAAAAGAACGCAAAAGGGAGCAGGAGCTTGCAGGCATCGATTTTTACAAGTATTCCTCTGTAATGGACTATGATGGAGAATTCTACAACGAAGTAATGGGCCTTGGTAAGTATGACCATGCCGCAATTCGCTTTGGTTATGGAATGCTTATGGACATATACAACGGAGAACCAAACGAGTCCAAATCAAACAGAGATTATGTCTTCTATTATCCAGGTGGTAGCTTTTGTGAGACAGATCAGGATTGTCCTGGCTATCAATTCGGGCAGACATGCCAGATCCAGGACAATGGCAAAGGTCTATGTTCAAACTGGGAAGATGATATGCAGGCCAAGGGTATAAAGTGGCCACACTATAAGTTCTGTTCTGATGAGCGTGTTTATGATCAGCCTTTCTGTAATGTATGGGATGAAGGAAGGAGTTCCTTAGAGATTGTAGAAAATACGATTGAACAGTATGAAAGGCGTTATATCTTTAATAACTTTAGAAGATATAGGGCAACATTCCCATATTACTATATCAACAGGCTTCTTGATACATACTACAGAATAAAGATACAGCTACAGGCCCTTATGTATAATATAATCTATAAAGAAGACTTTGTTGATACAGATGAATTTGCAGATATGTTTGCTGCATCCATTACAGGGCTTAACTTTTTTGCAAAGGTCCTCTCCGAACCCTCAATTGGTACATACAAATACAACGCCTACAACAACACCTGGGAACTCTGCAGCTATTACACCGAAGATACAAATATAAATGAACAGAGAAATGATTGTAATACTACTGATCCCTCTCAACTACTTCAGGTCCCCCTCGGTTTCGGTAAGTACTATTGGACGGTATTTGAACAGGGCTACTATGGCCAGATCTATCGTATTGCCCGTGTTGGAACATATTATGACAAGGTACTTGCAATGGATGCCCTAACAGCAAGAGAGTGGTATTTTCCCTTCGCAAATAATGTAATATATCCACTAAATTATTATGATGCCTTCCCGAATGAAGTGACAAAATTGTTTAAAGCACTTATTGAAAACGGCTCAACCTACCTTGCGCCACTTGTAGATGTTACCTATGATTCTGATGGAATACCTCATGTAGACAAGATTGAATACAAAGACTACTGGGAAGGTGATTTCTTAAGCAAGATTGCTGGTGGTATGGATATTACGGGTATGTTCAACCTAAAAGGTACGGGCAAATGGGATACCCCTGTCGAACAACGCTATGCAGGTAGACAGATGATGGAACCACCAAATTCAATATTTTACAAGATATATGCACTTCTCTACGGCGCAGGATATAATTCCATATGGTTTGATACCACCTTTAACGATTCTCTCCAGCTTTATGTGTTTGGATCTTCTGATAAACTGAACGATGCAATAGATACCCTTGAAAGCCAGGGTGATCTTGTAATCTATAAATCACCCTTTAGAAGTAAAATATATGTAGGAGTTCAGGACAGCACCGGTGATAGCATAGCTTATAATGTTGTCAAAGAGGCCAAGGAGTATGCTCAGAGGTGTCTGAATGGTCAGGAGGGTGATTATTGTAGTTACAGGATAGATAGCAGAGAATCTTTTATGAACATTATGTATGATATGTTAAGAGATATGGGCATCCTGACTTATGCCTATGTATCACCATAAATTAAAAGATTGTGGAGGCCAAAGATGAAGTTAAAAGATCTATTTTTTGTATTTATTTTGATTTCAGGTATAATTCTGACCACAGGTTGTGGCAGTAAAAAGGAGGATAAGTGTAAAGATGTAAAATGTCCTTCTGGTCAGACCTGTAATGCAGATACCGGTAAGTGCGAAGGGCAAACAACATCTAAGTGTGCAAACGTTAAGTGTGATCCATGCGAGAAATGTAATGAAGAGAATGGAAAGTGTGAATATCAATGTACAGATGCACAGGTATGTGATGAACAGAATAACAAATGTGTTGGAAAGTGTGATCTTGTAGATTGTCCAGAAGGAAGGGTATGTAATCCAGATAATGGTAAGTGCGAATGCCCTGATAATGTATGTCCTGTAGAGGATGGTGCAATCGGTGCATCATGCAGTTCTGATGATGATTGCAGGGCTGCTGGTCCTAACAAGAGTTGTTTTACTGAGGATCAGGGACTTCCTGGTGGCTACTGTACTGCCGACTGCAGCTTACAGGCATGTCCAGAGGGTTCCACAGAGGTGAGCTTGTATGGACAATATTGTAGATGTATGAAGACCTGTAAGACCGATGCTGATTGCAGAGAAGGTTACAGCTGTGACAATATAGATGGGAAAAATATATGTAACCCAAAGAGTACATGTACAAACGATTCCGATTGTCCGGAGGGTCAGGTATGTAAGCTTGCTGGACTTTTTGATATTTACTATTATTGTGGAGCACCAGGTGGCCAGATCCAGAGGTGGGGACAGTGCGATGTTGATGTGGATATAAGAAATGCTGATCCCTCTGAGCTTTGTCCTGATAAGTATCTCTGTATTGGTACAAAAGATACATGCACAAACGATTTTAAAACCCCATCAACATGTGATAATGATAATAAGCTAGTATGTGATCCCTACGAGAAGACATGTACTGTAAATAATCCTTGTAATGATGTTACATGCGGTGAAAATGAAATTTGTGATGAAAACGGACAGTGTCAGCAGGATCAGTGTGCAGGTGTAACAAGACAGGGCGTCTGTTCTTCTGTTTGTAGGAGCAATGCAGATTGTAAAGATGGATTTACTTGTGTTGGCACCTATATGTTACTTGATGATGGTGGTACGCCTTGTGATGACTCAGATGATAAGTTGGGTCTTGTGGGGATCTGTGTAGAAGGTAAAAGCTGTGAAAGAGATGCTGATTGCGATGCCGGACAGGTCTGCCAAATCACATTGAGCGCCACAGACGGCGAGCTTAAAGGAATCTGTTCTGAACCTGATGGACAAATTGATTACGGTCAGCAGTGTAATTACGATGCTGACATCACACAGGAGGATCCTTCAAATCTATGTAAGATCAGCTGGATGTGCTTTGGAACAAAAGACACATGTGAGCTTCCCGTACAGCAATCTGGGGAGAGATATTGGTGTGGAAATGAGATGCTTTGTGGCTCAGACAATACATGTAGCCTGCAGGATAAATGTGTAGGTGTAACCTGTGATGCTGGAAAGATATGCGATCCCACAAATGGTAACTGCGTGGATAATCCCTGTCAGCCCAACCGCTGGGGAGTATGTTCAAGCATGTGTAAGACCACAGATGATTGTCCAACTGGAATGTTGTGTGCAAAGATAAATTTTTCAATATCTGACAACGGTACACCCTGTGATACAAGCGATGATCCAAAGGCAGCAGCAAGAATTTGCTATCCCTGGAGTGGTTCTGGTACAGCCTGTACAAAAGATGAAGATTGTCAAAACGGAGAGTCATGCCAGATTTTTATAGATGAAAATGCAAATCCGATCACAATATGTGGAACTAACTACGAAAATGGTGCTGCTGTTGGTGAGACCTGCAATCCTAATAATCTTGACTCCTGCTATAATGCACTCTGTCTGAGTTCAGGAATAATTGGGTACTGTTCAGAGATATGTTCAGACAGCAGTGATTGCCTTGATGGTTACAACTGTACACCAGTCCCGGTAGATAATCAGGGACATACTGTAAATCTATGTGTAAAATAAAGAATATAAAATAACAGGCCCGGGATATATCC
>CAYSBA010000008.1:0-12504 GCA_964429075.1 uncultured bacterium | reverse complement strand
CTTGTGAGAGTTTTTTTGTTATAGAGATGTTGTTTTAACTATCAAAAGTATACCATATGGAAAATTTTGATGGCGTGAAAATGTTTAGCGAATCTTGCAAAAAGTTTGTAAAATTTACCACCCTGCTTGAACTTAACTTATTCACTAAAACCTTGATAAGTTAAGGTTTAGGATATCTTTAATCAATGATAATTTGTTAAAAGTGAAAAGATCAAACTTTAAGCTAAATTGCTTCAAGACTACCGAAAAAAGATTTTAAGAATTGAGATTTTAAAAAAGTCCAGAATAATCTTGTACTGGGTACGTAGATGAGTAACAGGTATAGTGTCAAATAGGCGGAGTAAGGCAGAGCCAGAATCCATAGGATAGGTATGGACTCCTTTTAGGAATATGCAACAATTCTATGTTCAGTTTTAAGAAGATAAATCTTATCCTTGTGTTAACCTCCTGCAATAAAAAAGTACAATCAAGGTATAAAAACTCAGAGAACAATTAAATTTAATCCCTAATTGAAGCTAATATCACTAATATAAAAATTAGTTCGCAAAATAAGGATAAAAAAAATTATATCACCCTAAAGGTTATGTACCTATTTTCAGGTACGCTTATCTCTTTCTTTTTCCTCCTAACCCATGTGTTATTCTCATTCACCCCGCTATAACCACAGGATTTTCCACTTCCCTCTATACTCTTCCCCTTCCTTACCCGTTCCCCATGTCCTTATCCGTTTAAGACTTAATTTGACAACAAATGCTTTTCACTATAATTTATATGCCATGTCCCGTTACTATAACATTTTGAAAATATTAATATTATCTTTATTGATTCAATCATCTTTTTCTAAATGCAGCACCGGTGGCAACAGCTGTAAGGTAGATCAGGATTGTCCGGATGGTGAAATCTGTATAGATTCGAGATGCGTTTCTAAGAACAACAATAATAATAAAAATTATTGCACCTACAATGAAGAGTGCCCTGCTGGGAATGTCTGTGTTGGAGGCTATTGTTCACCCGGCGTTCGCTGTAATACTGATCAGGACTGTCCCAGTGGATCTTTCTGCAATGTAATGTTTCAGCGTTGCGAGGTAACAACAAACGGCTGTTCATCCGACGCAGACTGCCCTAATGGCGAATTCTGTAACTTCCAGACAGGAGAGTGTGAATCGAGTAACCAGTGTTTCAGTGATCAAGATTGCAATCAGAATCAGTACTGTGATCCATCCGATCATATCTGCAAAGAAAAAGATACCGTCTGTAACAGCGATTCTGATTGCCCTGAGGGATATATATGTGACCTCCAGAATGGAATATGTCAGTCTATGCAAACAGGATGTAATAGCAATAGCGACTGTCAGAGTGGTTATCATTGTGATCTTCAATCAAATGAATGCATCCCGGATCAATCAGGATGCACAAATGATTCAGATTGCCAGAATGGACAGATCTGTCAGGATGGTTCCTGCGTAGAACAGACTATTCCAAACGGTGTTACTCTCTGCACTGTTGACTCAGATTGTGAACAGGGGAAAATATGCATTAAGCCAGAAAGCGCAATAAGTGGTCTTTGTACAGTTGCATGTAACTCAGATTCAGACTGTAACCAGGATGAAAAATGTGACACAGTCGTTGTCTCACAGAATGGACAAAGACCATCCTTTTGTTATAAAAACTGTTCACACGACACAGATTGTCCCTCCAGTTCATTTAGTTGCATCCCGCCAGATACAAACAACAATTCATACAGAGGTAACATTTGTCTTCCCAATAGCTGGACCGGTAGTTCCGGCCAGAATGGTTACTGCTACAGCTCAAGCTGTGATTCCTTAAACTATTGCCCAAATGGTCAGATATGTATTGCCTTTGGTAGCAATCAGTCTCAGGGCTTCTGTTTTGAAGATTGCTCAAATAGCGGATACTGCTCGCTTGGTGGTCAATGCGTGGATCTTGGTGGTGGAACTAAATTCTGCGATATATTGTGTAACAGCTCCCTATCCTGCCCCTCTGGTTGGATATGTAGTTCACAATAATAATATCAGGAGGGATCTATGAAAAGACTGCACCACATTATAGAGGCACAACAGTTCGATCGGGAAATCCTTGAATTCCTCTTTGAGACAGCCTCTTCTATGGAGGAGATAGCAAGAAATGGCGGCTCAGATATACTAAAGGGCAAAAAGATGATCTCCCTTTTCTATGAACCAAGTACAAGAACAAGAATTTCCTTCGAGATGGCAATGTATCACCTTGGTGGAGCTGTCATATCTACTGAGAATGCCAGGGATTTCTCCTCTGCAGCAAAAGGTGAGACCATAGAAGATACCATAAGAGTCCTCAACAGCTATCTTCCTGATGTTATTGTAATGAGACACTATGAGAGTGGCTCTGCAAAAAGGGCAGCCCTTGTATCAGATGTACCAATCATAAACGCAGGAGATGGACCCGGGCAGCATCCTACACAGGCCCTGTTAGACCTTTATACAATTCAAAAAGAGCTCGGTCAGATAGATGGGATGACAGTTACAATGGTAGGGGATCTGGCAAATGGAAGGACCGTAAGATCACTATGTTATCTACTTGCAAAGTTTAGGGATATTAAAATACGTTTTGTTTCACCTGATGTGGTAAGAATGAAACAGGATATCAAAGACTATTTAGACGAACATAATATCCCCTATGAAGAAATAGATGATCTCGCTGAGGCTGTTCGTGACTGCAACGTTGTCTATCAGACACGCATTCAGAAAGAGAGATTTGGAGATAGAATAGAAGATTACTACAAGGCAAAGGGTATATATATAATTGACAAAAAGATCATGGAGATCATGAATAAGGATGCAATAGTAATGCATCCACTACCAAGACTTGATGAGATCTCTACTGAGATTGATTCAGACCCAAGGGCTGCCTACTTCAGACAAGCACAGAATGGACTTTTCATCAGAATGGCACTCTTAAAGACCATAATACTAGGTTGAAAAAGGAAACCGCAATAGTCATACCTGCAAGAGAGGGCTCAACCAGGTTCCCCAGAAAGCCCCTCCATCCTATCCTTGGTAAACCCATGATATCGTGGGTGGTTGAGGCATGTCTTGATATAAAAGAAGCCTCTATCATCGTTGCAACCGACAGCCATAAGATTGCAGAGATTGCTGAAAAAAAAGGAGCAAAGGCTATCATAGTAAAAGGTAATATCAAGTCAGGCACAGAGAGGGTCTATAGAGCGGTCGATGGAATGGGATTTTCATACATCATCAACCTGCAGGGTGATGAACCGGCGGTTACCTCATCACACATAATACCCATTATCAATTTTTTGAGAAATAATAGTCATCCTCAGGTTGTAACAATGAAATATCCCTGTAACAAAGAAGATGCAAAGGATCCAAATGTAGTAAAAGTGATTTGTGATTCACAAAAAAGGGCTATATACTTCTCACGAAGCCCCATACCATATAATCGCTCAGGTACTGTTAAATATTTTAAGCACATAGGAATTTATGGATTTACACATTCAGCCCTTAGCAGGTTTGTAAATCTTGCACCCACATATCTGGAAAAATCTGAATCCCTTGAACAATTAAGACTCATAGAAAATGGAATACCAATAAAGGTATTAGATGCACCCTCTGATACTGTTGGTGTGGATGTGCCAGAAGATATTGAAAAGGTGGAGAAGATCCTATTAAAAAGATTAGATGGTTAGTTGAATAACTCTTTCTGCCTCTTTTTGCTTACGGTCTTCCATCTCTTTCTTATAATGGTATCTGATATGTCATCGAGATCTCTTATATACCTGCCTGTTACTGGATCAGAGGGATATCCAGAGCCAAAGTCACCAAAGATCTTCTTATATCTTTCCACATGTCGTTCCCTGTAGGTCTTAGCAATTATTGAGGCACACATTACTGCAGGATAGGTCTGATCTGCTTTGTGTTCTATCACAAGATCTGTTGTTTTGTAACCAATCCTACTTTTTATAACTTTTTGAAAATCAAAAAATGAATTTTTATGACAGGGTGCATCGATCTGGATTGTTAAGGGCTCAATAGGAAGGGATGCTATAAGTTCGATAATTGCCTCGAGCTCAAGACTATTGATATTTTCAAGATCAATAAGAGAATGAGGTAGTTCTGCAACCTTCCAGAAATAAATTAATCCTGTTAACCTATCGAAAAACTCATCCCTCTTTGAAGGGTTTTTCAGGATATGTCCAAGCCTCTTAGAATCCCTTACCCCGAGATTTAACAGGTCATTAATTTTTGATTCCTCTATTAGTGCAACTCCTACAAACAACGATCCGATAACACAACCCCTGCCCGCCTCATCAATGCCTGCTATTAGATTTTTTCTGCTCATCAGCCTTTTTTTCTTTTACCTTATGGTTGTCCTTTTTTTCTGATTCAATCATCTTTTCAAGTTCATTCAATCTATCCATAAATTCCTTACGATGAGGGATATCCTTCACCTCATCAGCCATCTTTTTCCAGGTCCTGTACGCAGCCTCTTTATCACCCTTTTCATGTAAAAGTACAACACCTTTGTTGAATCTTGGTTGAAACAGTTGTGGATCTGCCTTTATTGCCCTATCGAAGAGCTCTATCGCTCTGTCAGGATCTCCAAGTCTTCTGTAAACAATACCGAGGTCAGTTATTACTTTTGCATCCTCTGGTTTTTCCTTAAGATACTCTTCGTAGTATTTCCTTGCCATTTTCAGGTTACCAAAATCAAAATGTATATTGCCCATCTCCCTTTTATTATCGGCTGTAAGCTTACCCTCCTTTTCAAGTTGCTGTAGTTCCTTTAATCTTGCCTCAAGCCTTTTCTTTATCTCCTTTATTTTTTCATTTTGATCATTAACTTTCTGAGGCACAGAAACGGATTGTCTGATAGGGTGATTGAATGTGTTTTTACCCTTGCCACCGCCAATTATATAGCCACCCACGAATCCAAACATAAAGGCAGATATTGCAATAATTAACGCATCTTTGTTCATGATTTTTGCTCCATGTAACCTTTTTCTTTGATACGCTCATTAAGCTGATCCAGCTCTCTTTTGAGAAGAGCCGCCTTTTTACCTATATAAAAAAGATAAAGACCCAAGAGTATCCATATACTCAAATAGGCCAGAAAAAGATACAACATCCTGTCACTATGCGGGATTGTCTCCATGTATCTCCTCCTCAAACGTCTCTTTTAATCTTGCCGTTTTACTAAGAAGAACCTCAATCTCATAACTTATTGTGAGCAAAAGCACATACAACAGGGTAAACACAGTAAGGGAAAACAGTAGTACAAAAAGCATCTTTGGCTCGATATTCACCTTTTTTGGTGTAAATACAACAGGATGAATTGTACGCCAGAGCCTTATTGAGAAAAAAACAATCGGTACATCAATAAATGCCACAATACCAAGAACTGCACAAAAACGTCTCATCTTCTCTTTATCTTCAACAGAACCCCTAATAACAAGATATCCTGCATAAAGGAACCACAGTATCAGTGTTGTTGTTAGTCGTGGATCCCAGGTCCACCATGCACCCCATGCAGGTCTTGCCCATAAAGGACCTGTGATAAGAACAATTGTACAGAATATAAGACCTATCTTTACTGACACATTTGCAAGGGTATCATATTTGATATCCCTCTTTTTGAGATACAGAATACTGAATACAAATGTCATTAAAAAGGCAAGAAATCCTGTCCATGCACTCGGTACATGAAAGTAGAAGATCCGCTGAAGATCTCCCATAGTCTTCTCTTTTGGAGCGTACAAAAAGACCATATAAAGGGCAATACCCATAAGAATAAATACGACAAAAAATAGTATCTTTTGACTCTTTTTAATCATGGCTCAAAGATATACCCTGCTGTTAGATATCCTGAAGTATAAAATATTATGTCAAAAACTACAATCACCTTGATCCATTCAACAAACTCAGATAACCCATGACTCATCAAAAGTCCATGGGTAATCTTTACAGATGCTATAAGTATAGGCACTACAAGTGGAAAAAGCAATATCGGAAGCAGAAACTCGCGTGTCTTATTTCTTACAAGCATTGCTGCAAAGATTGTCCCTGCACCAGAGAATCCTATTGTAACTGCCAGAAACAACAAAATAAGTTGAGGAAAGATCCTGAAGATAGGAATCCCATAGAATAGTGCAAAAAATGGAAGTGTGACAAACTCTGTAAGTAACATCAGTATGGATGCTGAAATACTTTTGCCGAAATACACAAAAGATATATCGTAAGGTGTGAGCATCAATCCAGAAAGAGCATCATTTTTCGTCTCAATGTCAAACACCCTGTTTAGACCAATCATTCCAGAAAATACATAGACTATCCACATCAACCCTGGCATAGATTCTTTCACCACCCTGCTACCGGGCTCAAAGGTAAAGCCAAACATAACAACAACAATAAGAGAAAAAAGAAGCATGGAACTTGTAACCTCTTTTGTTCGATATTCATATAAAAGATCCTTTTTTACAAGTTGAAATACTGCTCTCATATCAGCCCCTTACATCTTTTAAGGGCCTCCTTGGTAGATTCCCCAGTCTCCACAACAACACCCTTTTTAAGGACAACAAATCTTTCGGAAAGCGCAAATCCTGCCTCAAGATCGTGTGTTACAAGTACAACCGTTGTACTATTTTGCTTCATTGATTTAATCCATTCCATCACCCTTTCCTTCATTGACCTGTCAAGTCCTGTGAATGGCTCATCCATCAGTACAAGCTCAGGATCATGTATGAGGGCCCTTGCAATTGTTACCCTTTGCAACATACCTCTTGAAAAATTTCTTAGAGGATCATTGGCTCTATGCAAAAGACCTGCCATCTTCAGCATCTTTTTGGCCTTTTCCTCAGGATCATAAACCCCATACATCCTTGCGTAGAATATCAGATTATCCATGGCAGAAAGTCCATGATAAAGCATGGTCTCGTGTGATATAACTCCGATTGAGGCCCTTGTAGTATATTCTGAAGTACTTTTTCCATTTAGGAGGACCTTCCCTGAATTAGGTCTTATAAGACCTGCAATTATTTTCAATATGGTGGATTTACCTGCACCATTATGCCCCAGCAGGGCTACTATCGCTCCCTTCTCTATCTCAAAAGAGACATTCTTCAGAACCTGTATTGATCCAAATCGCTTTGTTACTCTATCGACTAATAGAAAGGACATGATCTTTCTGTGTCATAAAAGGAATCTTTTTTCAAATAATTTTTTTGTTGTTACATTAACAGAATTTCAGCTATAATGAATACATCATCTCAAGATCCCATTCAAAGTTTGCAAAAGTCTTTGTCCTGTTTTATCTTTTAGCCAATGAACAGACAGATACCAAATAGAGTCTATTTTATTGGTGCAGGACCTGGGTCAGCCCTTTTGCTCACCCAGAAGGCGAGGGTCCTACTCGATGAACTTTCTGTTTTTATTGTAGATCATCTTGTCTCAACCGAGATCCTATCTCTCATTCCTCCTGGCAAAAAGATTATTAATGTAGGTAAATACCCAGGTCATCATCCCATGAGCCAAGAGGATATAAACGAGATAATCCTTAAGGAATTTAGAGCAGAAAAAGCAGTAGGCAGACTAAAGGGAGGAGATCCTGTAGTATTTGGCAGACTCGGAGAAGAGATTGAATTCCTACAAAGACATAATATCCCCTATGAAGTCGTCCCCGGGATATCTTCAGCCCTCGCATGTGCAGCCTACAGCGGCTTTTCACTGACCAAAAGACGTGTCTCTTCTAAAATCTATATAGTTACAGGTCATAAAAGAAAAGATGAGATGGAATTGAACTTCCCGGGGTTTGATAAAGAATCTACTTATGTAATCCTTATGCCAGTTGGAAATCTAAAGAATGTGATATCAGAATTGATATCAAAGGGT
Source organism: uncultured bacterium (assembly GCA_964429075.1). GTDB lineage: Bacteria > CAYSBA01 > CAYSBA01 > CAYSBA01 > CAYSBA01 > CAYSBA01. The sequence goes on along the minus strand of CAYSBA010000008.1, from coordinate 4,603 downwards.
GTCCCTGAAACAAGTCCTGTAGTTATTGTACAGTCTGCATTCAGATGGGGATCAAAGGTAATAAAATGCAGGCTTGATCAGCTTCTGGATGTCGCCTCTGTTCAGAATATCAGGCCACCATCAGTATTAATAGTGGGAGAGGCAACTAAAGATAAAATTGATACAAACTACATACATGATATACCACTTTTGGGGAAAAGGATTGTAGTGACAAGACCATTTATCGCTGCAAAAAGAGATATAATCAATCTACAATTAATGGGTGCTGAAGTTGTCCTTCTGCCATGTATTCGAACTGGAGAACCAAAAGATCTTACTCCACTTGCAAATTCTTTAAAAAAAATAGAGTCCTTTGACTGGATTATCTTTACAAGCGCCAATGCAATAGAGCCATTTTTTAACAAGTTATTTGAATTTAAAAAAGACACAAGGGCTTTGAATGGAGTTAAAATTTGTGCAATTGGAAGTGCTACTTGTGATAAATTAATAGAAAAGGGAATTAAACCTGACTACGTTCCAACAAAATTTGTAGCAGAATCCATTTTAGAAGAGTTACCGAAGGCAGGCATAAAGAAAAATGATAGGATACTCCTGCCGCGAACAAAAATGGCACGATCCACACTGAAAGAAGGCCTGTTGAAATATGGCTGTCTTGTTGAGGAGAATGAAACCTATACAACACTGAAGGAAGAACCACATCGCATTGTAATAGATAGACTTCTAAAAGAAGGGTGTGACTATATAACCTTTACTTCCCCGAGTACTGTTTATAATTTCTTTGACATCTTAACAGAAGAAAAGGCACGATGGCTGATAGACCGTTCATACCCTGTATCAATAGGTCCGGTTACGACGTCTGCCTTGAAAAGAAAGGGAGTAAAAAAGTTGATCCAGGCAGAGACCTACACAATGCAAGGACTTATAGAGGCTATAGTAAGACATGCTGGTTGATAGACTCCTTACGATAGCATATTTTGGTGCAGAATGGGTACTCTATGTACTGATTGGTCTATCTATACTAACAATGGCACTCATCTTAAGAAAGATACATATATTGATCTCTTACAGGATAGACAAATTAGATATTTTAAACGAAAAAGATCCTGCAAATCTGCTTAGAATGCTTAAAAAAGATATAAGGGAAATTTTTGAAAGATATGCAACACTTGATGATGATCCAGCTACCGATCAATTTAGCAAAGATCTGAGGAAATTTTTTATGTGGGGGCTTACCTTTCTTGGTAGTATAGGGAGTAATGCACCCTTTATTGGACTCTTTGGCACAGTAATCGGTGTCATCAATGCCTTCCATGTACTTGCTCAAAAGACAACCGGAAATATAAACAATATAGGCATGGTTATGTCTGGTATCTCTGAGGCACTGGTTGCTACAGCAGTTGGTTTGTTTGTGGCAATACCTGCAGTAATCTCTTACAACCATCTCTCAAAGGCGTTAAACAGTCTGACAGAGGACTATACTTCGTTGTTCCAATATTTTAGAAGTATCAAAAAAAGGGGAGATTGTGGGGGCCAATCTTCACAACAATAACAACGACGATATAATAACAGATATTAACATCACTCCATTTGTGGATGTGGTTTTAGTCCTTCTTATTATATTTATGGTTACAGCTCCAATGATATATCTTTCATCTATTAAGGTAAATCTACCAAAGGGAGCCAGTCAGGGTGAGAGATTAAAAAAGACCTACGGACTTGTGCTTTATAAGGATGGGACAATTGAGCTTAATGGAGAAAGGGTTGATGAAGACAAACTTAGAATGATCCTTCTTAATGATATAAAAAACAACCCGCAATTAACAGTACTGATTAGGGCAGATAAGGATCTTCGTTATGGATTTGTTGTTCATTTTATCGACCTTATAAAACAGTGTGGTGTTACAAGATTTGCAATAAACATTGAAAGAGAGTCGCCTTGAGGATTATTAGACTTACACCTTACATCTTCTCGTCTATAATCCTTCATCTTTTTCTATTTTTCTCTGTTTCTGGTAAAAAAATGACTCATATCTATAACCAGTCAATAGAATTTCAGGTAACCTATGTAAAGAAAAAAAATAAAAGGATTATAAAAAAGAAAGATAAGATAAAAAAAGAAAGGGGTATCAACATTGCTCACAATATAAATAAAAAAAAGAGAATATGGCATTCAAAACCAGAGAACAGATTTTACAGGCACAAACAAATCTTAAAAGATATGAATAAACAGCAAACAGATATAAAAAAAACAAAAGAGACTAAGAAAATATTTGGTTTAACCTTTGATTCAGTATTAGAGGGCCAGGGAGAGTTTAGCGTTGCAGTAGGCAATACCTTAAGTATGAGACCTCCAAAAGTACAAAGCAGATACAAAAAAAATCAAGATTTAGAAATATCTCAAACTCCTGTTGTCTATCATGACAAAGGAAATTTGACTCTTCCTGTAGTTATAAAGGAGGTCAAACCAGAATATCCAAAAGAATTAAAACAAAAAGGTGTTGAAGGTTGGGTTATATTAAGAATAAGGATTGACAAACATGGAAAGGTTGTTGCTGTAACTCCTGTTTCTTATTCTGATAAAGGCTTTGTCCCACAGGCTGTATCCGCAATCAGGAAATTCAAATTCAGACCTGCCATGATAGACAATAAACCAATCAGCTATAGTATAAGATACACTATCCGTTTTGTCTTAGAATAGGATTCAGAGTAAACCAAGTTTTTTCATCTTTTCACGCAGGGAGTTTCTACTTATTCCAAGCATGCTGGCTACCTTTGTCTGGGAAAGACCCCTTTTTTGTATAAGCTCTACAATCAATCTTCTGTCTATCCGATTTATCAATCTTTTGTGCTCTTCAACAAGGTCAATGCCGTCACGCAGGGATCTATCAAGGATATCATTAAAGATATCATTTATGTCAAACACCTTTTTCGGTGTCTTTTTGATATGATCTGGTAGATCGGAGGGTCTTATTCTGTCATCACAGATAAGAACAGCAGATTTTATACAGTGTTCAAGTTCTCTGACATTTCCAGGCCAACTGTAGGATAGGATAATATCCCTTGCCTCTTTTGTTAGACTGACCCTCTTTTTTCCAAATACTCTGGCATACCTTTCTATAAAATAGTCTGTCAGAACCTCAACATCCCTGCCCCGTTCCCTGAGAGGTGGAACGACAAGTCTAACCTCGTCAAGTCTAAAATATAGATCCTCTTTAAATCTACCGCTACTGATGGCATTCCATAGGTCAACATTTGTTGCAGATATAAAACGAACATCCACCTTTGTTACCTCTGACGATCCAACCCTGCTAAATTCCTTCCGTTCTACCACCCGAAGCAATTTTGACTGAAGTTCGAGTGCAATATTGCCTATTTCATCTAAAAAGACTGTACCCTTATCGGCGATTTCAAGTTTACCTACGCGATCCTCTACTGCTCCAGTAAAGGCACCTTTTACATGACCAAACAATTCAGATTCAAATAGTGAGGGTGTCAAGACAGCACAATCAACCACTACAAAGTTTTTGTGTCTCCTTGAACTCAACCGATGTATGGTGTGTGCAATAAGCTCTTTACCGGTACCACTTTCACCTGTTATCAATACATTTACTTCAGAAGGTGCTATCTTTCTTAAGCGTTCCAAGAGTTCAAGCATCTTTGGATCTTCTGTAACAATGCCTGATTGTTCAATAGTGATCTTTGTCTTCTGAAGATTTGAGAGATAGTCCTCTATCTTCTTCTTTAATAGGGCTGCCTCTACAGGTTTTTCCAGATAGTCAACTGCACCCAGTTTAAGACAATCCACTGCAAGCTGGATATTACCATAGGCAGATAACATTATGACAGGGACATCGATCTTCTCTTCATTTATCCTTAGGAGTAATTCACGACCATTCATCTTTGGCATACGATAATCAAGTATAAGAAGATCCGGCCTATTCCTCTTTAAAAGGGCAAGGGCCTCAATACCATCTGCAGCTTCAAGGACCTTATAGCCCTCCCTTGTAAGGGTCTTTCTCAATACCTTCCTGAATAATCTCTCATCATCAACCAGAAGGATTGTATAATTAGGTTTTTGCATAATCCAAATATTACCCAAGAATAGTATAAAAGCAACTTTTTTTAAACACAAAATTAATCATATGTTGTAATTTCCAGAAAAAAGAGTATAATTATAATTATCAATGATTGATAAAGAAAGATCTTTTTACGATATAGACTACCATAAAGAGCTCCGCAGTCCAGCTGGAATGTTAATCTTTTACGGTATCATCCTCTGCGCTGTTATTGTCTTTAGGATTCCACAGGTTGAAGCCTATTTTCATGCACCCTGGTACATCACATCTTTATGGCTTGTGCCAAATTCCGTGCTCTATCCAATTGCGACATGGGCCTACAAAAAAAAGAGGATGCAACTGTATAGATGGCTTGACCTGTTTGAATCCTTCGCAAGTGTTATTGCAGTCTGTGGACTGATATATCAATCTGAAAGACCGATAGGTTTTCTCTGGTTTTTATATTTTTTTGTAGCCTTTCTTTTTGGGATAGACTCTTTATTTAGATTTCCCATTTTTGTTTTAGTCACATTTGCTCCATCTATATT
>CAYSBA010000007.1:0-13067 GCA_964429075.1 uncultured bacterium | reverse complement strand
CCTCTTAATGTAGCTAAAACTAAAAAAGTAATAGATTTCTTAAAGAGATATTAAGCAATGTAAAAAAATGATTCTTTTTTAAAAACAGCATCTAATAGATGATCAAACATTATACCCTTTAAGATATCGATTTGACTTAATGGGGATTATATTGTAGCTGATAAGCAATTTCAAAGGAGGTCTTATGGTTAAAAAGATTTTGTTTTCTTTATGTGCGATGATATTATTTTTTGGTATTTCTGTAAAAACAGTCTTTGCAGGTGGATTTTCCCTCACAGAGCATAGTTCAAGGGGGGTTGCGATGGGTGGCTCAAACTACGCTGTATCACAGGATGCTTCAGCCCTATTTTATAACCCCGCCAGTTTGAGTAACAACACAAAGACCAATGTCGATCTTGGGCTTACTCTGATCTTTCCAGATATTACCTATAACAGACCAGATGGTGTAACAGATAAAACAGAATCTCAAATCTTTTATCCACCCCATCTCTATGTTGCCTACCCGGTTAATTCTATTCCCCTTGTAGTTGGTGCAGGTTTTTTCGTACCCTACGGACTTGGTTCTAAATGGAACTATAAGACACCCTATGTCAATGGGAATACCTCTGTTGAGATGCCAGTTGTTGCTGCTGCTGCATCTTATGAACTGTTAAAAGACAGCCTATCCTTGGGGGCTTGTTTCGGAATTGGTTTTTTTAATGCTGCCTTTGAACTCAAAAATGGTCAGCTACTTGAGTCACTTTCTGGAGATGGTAAGTCTCTGTTTATGTCTTTTGGTGTGTTGGCCTCCCCAATAAAAGACCTTTTAATAGGTATAAATTATAAGGCAAAGATGCCGGTTAATGTAACTGGGAAGGTAGATCTATATACCATCGATAGTGAAACAGGGAATACTACCGAACTTGGTATAGAACCTACAGGTGCTACAACAAAGATTACACTTCCTGATTCAATCAATGTTGGTATAGGCTATAGTGGTATCAAAAACTTAGTTGTGGAGATGAGCTTCTCCTATACAAGATGGGAGAGTTATAACACTATTGAGCTATCCTTTGACAAGGAGCTTGGAGGTCAAACCTCACTTACTCTCAACAAAAACTGGCATAACAACTGGACTATAAGATTGGGTGCAGAATATACAATACAGAATAAACTCTACTTAAGGGGTGGCTTTTTGATGGATTCCACACCGGTTCCCGATGAGTCTGTTGATATGTCCCTACCAGAGAGCATCAAGAGGGGACCTTCCTTCGGTATCGGCTATAGGTTCGGTCATTTAAGAATAGATGGCTTTTATTTCTATGTGGTAAACAACAAAAGGACTATAACAAATCCTGATATTTTGAATGAGGCCTATAGAACAGACGAAAGTTATAAAAAAGCAGTGCTCGGCGGTGATGCGAGGATAACTGCACATCTTTTTGGTCTTGACATAACTTACGAATTTTAATGGACAAAAGTACATCTTCAAAATTTGATGTAATCGTAATTGGCGGAGGGATCAATGGTTGTGGCATTGCGAGAGATCTCTCATTAAGAGGTTTTAAGGTACTCCTTATTGAAAAACACGACTTTGCCTTTGGGGCCAGCGGTAACTCGAGTGGTATGATCCACGGTGGGCTCAGATATCTTCTCCACGATCCTGATACAACAGAAAAATCAAGCAGAGATGGTGGATGGGTAAAGGATATTGCAAGGCATCTAATTTTCAGGATCCCCTTTGTCTATCCTGTAGAAGCAAATAGAAAAAGATCTGCTATCTATCTCGAACTTTTGGAGGCCTACTTTACTGCCTACGATAAATATCAGACATTAAAGGGAGGTAAAAAACATACCCGGCTTAACAGGGACGATTTAAAGAGGGTTTTACCCTGGATAAATGTGGATCAGTACAGGGGTGCGGTAACCATGGATGAGTGGGGTATTGATGATGCGAGATTGACATGGTTAAATGCAATGAGTGCCAGGGAGAATGGTGCAAAAATATTAAATCATACAGAGGTTATCGATTTTATAAAAGATGCTGCAGGCAGGATAGCTGGAGTAAAGGTGATAAACAGACTAAATGGTCAAATCTCAATATACCATTCATCTTTTATTGTTAATGCAACAGGTGCATGGTCTTCTAATCTTTCAAAGCTTGCAGGGATATCTGTAAAAATCAGGCCTGCCAAGGGCATCCATCTTGTATATGAAGGAAGGATAACCGATTATGGAGTGATCTTTCAAGCCCTTGATGGAAGGAATGTGTTTATTATGCCACACGGTACAAATACCTTTATTGGAACAACCGATGATGACTACTTTGGTTCTCCTGACGAGGTCAGGGTGCTTGAAGATGAGGTTGAATACCTGCTTACAGCTGCAAGACGGATTACATCAATCTTTGATAGGATCAAACCCTGTGGTGTAAGGGTCGGTATAAGACCAACTATTTATGAATATGGAAAGTATGAAGATGATCTTACAAGGGATCATAAAATCATAGATCATGAAGAGACCGATGGGATATCAGGAATTTATTCAATAATAGGTGGAAAACTTGCAAGTTTCAGGCTGGTCGCAGAGGAGATTTCCAATATAATAACTAAACGATTGCGGAAAAATGCAGTTTGTACCACCCATATCACACCACTGCCTGGCTCTGAAGAAGAGATTAAAAGAGAGAGTATCAGATGCCCTGATCATATTTTTATGTCACTTTACAGAAGATATGGATGCAGATTGAAAGACATTGTAGCGTTAATGCATCGGAATCCTGTTTACAGGCGAATTATATGTGCAGGTTCTATGGTAACTGAGGCTGAGATACGCTATGTCATAAGAAAAGAGATGGCAATGACGCTTGATGATGTTGAAAGAAGAACAGGGCTCTGTAAGAAAAGATGTGTTGGTGGACGATGCAGTGTTGAAGCTATGGGAATACTTGCAGATGAGCTTGGTATGGGCTGGAGTGATGTTGAAAGACAGCTTGAAGCATATTTTGAGCATAAACAGAGATTATTAAAACATGTGGAGCCAACATTATCGAGTCTGATTGAGGCATATAGAAGAAAGACCCTGTGATATGGTTGTTCTGAAATGATTGAGCTAAAGGCACCTGCAAAGTTAAATATATATCTTTATGTAGGGAGAAAAAGAAAAGATGGTTATCATCCAGTACACAGTCTGATTGTTCCCATAACCCTTGTCGATAAAATCTATATTGAGACAGACAATTCTCTATGTGATGATACAGTTGAATTTGAAAACATAAAAGAGATCTCAAAATCTGATAATACGGTTATCAGGGCAATACATTTCCTTAGAGATATGGGTATAGATTTCCCACCGCTAAAGATCAGGGTAAAAAAATACATTCCCGCAGAAAGTGGCCTTGGAGGTGCAAGCAGTGATGCAGCAGAAGTGATAAAATGGGTGTTAAAATACGCAGGGAAAAAGATTGATGATATAGATCTTATGAGTCTTGTTTATAGCGTTGGATCGGATGTACCCTTTTTTTTATACAACACTCCCTCTATTGTTTCTGGAATTGGCGATAGGGTAAGGCCTATCGAGGTTGAAACCAGGCCATATTTTTTAATCGGTATTCCACCTTTGAGTGTGTCAACCAAGGATGCATATGAGCTTCTTGATAGGCGCGATGTTGCTGGTTTGACAAGGAAACAGCCTTATGTTAAAGACTCCATCAATTTTTACAGGTTTTTATCTTCGCTGGGAACCGGGATGCATAACGATTTTTGGCAGGTCTTAAAGAGGGTATCCCCTATATTTGAGCGGTTTTTAAACGCTTTAATTGATGAGGGTGCTATTTATGCATCATTATCAGGTAGTGGCAGTGCAGTATTTGGTATTTTTAAAGAAGAGGGGCTAATCAATAGTGCAATACTGAAGCTGAAAAATGCCTTTTGCGATTTTAAATTTTATGCTGTGAAGATATTTTCTGGGGTGTCGTCTAAAGGCAGGACACAGGGTTTTGGTCCCTGCAATGGAGGTTCGAATCCTCCCGCCCCAGCAGGTGAATAGTAAGAGGCAATCTATGGAGCTTGTAATTATTAGTGGAAACTCCAACAGGGACCTTGCAGAAGAGGTTGCAGATCATATTGGGAGAAAACTCCTCGATGCAAAGGTCAATAGATTTAGTGATGGTGAGGTCCAGGTCGAAATCCTTGAGAATGTAAGAGGCAAGGATGTCTTTTTGATACAATCCACCTATTCAAACGACTATATTATGGAGCTACTTGTATTGTTGGATGCGCTCAAGAGGGCAAGTGCAGGGAGGGTGGTTGCAGTTATACCATATTACGGTTATGGCAGGCAGGATAGAAAGGTTGCACCACGTGCACCAATCTCGGCAAAGTTGATGGCAGATTTAATAACAGTCGCCGGCGCATCGAGGGTGCTATCCATAGATCTTCATGCCGGTCAGATACAGGGTTTTTTTAACATACCCTTTGATCATCTTTATGCTGCACCTGTTTTTCTAAATGACATAAAAAAGCGAGTTGGAGATGATATCGTAATTATTGCACCTGATGCTGGAGGTGTTGAGCGTGCAAGGGCATACTCTAAGAGGCTTGGCTGTCCACTTGCAATTATAGACAAGAGACGTCCGAAACCCAATGAATCCAAGATAATGAATCTTATTGGTGATGTTAAAGGGAAAAAGGCCATAATTCTTGATGATCTAATCGACACAGCAGGTACGGTTACTCAGGCGGTAGATCTTTTATATGAAAAGGGAGCAACTGAAGTCTTTGCCTACTGTGTACATCCGGTCTTGAGCGGTCCTGCAATTGAGAGAATAGAGAATTCAAATATGAAGGCATTGGTTGTATCAAATACAATTCCTTTAAGAGGAGCAGCAAAGGAATGTAGCAAGATTATACAGCTGAGTCTTGCAGACTTGATTGCAAAGGCAATTATAAATATACACAATAACTACTCTGTTAGTTCACTTTTTGTTTGAAGGAGTAAGAGATGGAAAAGATCTTTGTTGAGGTTAAAAAGAGAGATAAATCAGGAAAGGGAGTTGCACGCAAACTCAGGGCACAGAAGCTCATCCCGGGGGTAATATATGGTGGGAACGATGAGCCCATACCAATACAGATGGATCAGCACGATGCCATAAATATAATAAAGACTACAAAAAAGAAAGTGGTCTTTGTAGAGATGTCTGTAAGAAACAACGGTGGGAAACGAAACGAACTTGTGGTCCTGAGGGATTATCAGGTAGAGCCGATTAAATATGATCTTCTTGATGTAGAATTTATGAGGGTGGATAGAGAAAAGCCTTTGGAGGTTGAGTGTCCTTTGATTATTGAGGGCACACCTGAGGGAGTTAAAAAAGGTGGTGTTTTGCAGGTCCTTAGAGAGCACCTTACTGTTTTTGGTAAGATAGATCAGATCCCTGAGGCCATTCATTATGATGTCAGCAATCTTGATATCGGCGATGTTGTACATATTGCAGACATTGAAGCACCAGAAGGTGTAGAACTTGTATATGAGACAAATTTCCCGGTGATAAACATCCTTGCTCCGGAGACGGAAGAGCCTGAGACAGAAGAGACAGAAGAGCCTGAGACACAGGAAGAAAAGACCAAAGAGAAAAAGGAGAACTGAAAAAGTAATATTCTAATATTCTGGAGCAGAAGTGGTGCATCTCTTTGTTGGTCTTGGCAATCCCGGTGAAAGATATATTAACACATATCATAATGCAGGTTTTTTGACCTTAATGAGACTGGAAAAAGAGATTGTGCCCAGCAGAGTGAATCAGAAGAGGGGTCTTTACAGAGTTGTTCAGGGTACTATCAACAATATACAAACAATACTATTATACCCTCTTACGTTTATGAATAACTCCGGGCTTGCAGTAAGCAAATTCTTAAAATATAAACCCATTCCCTTAGATAGTATGATAGTTGTACATGATGATATTGACCTTGAACGCTACAGGGTAAAATTTCAGTTTGGGGGATCATCAGCCGGACACAAGGGTGTACAATCGATCATAGATTGTCTTAATAATAGCGATTTCTGGAGATTAAAGTTGGGAGTTGGTAGGTCTGAAGAGAATTTAAAACCTTCTGACTATGTATTGATGCCTATTAGGGGTGAACGTTTAAAAGAGTTTCAGGAGTTTACAGAAAGGGCATCTTATCTTTTAAAATCTGTGCTTATTGATGGAATAAAAAAAACCATGAACAATTTTAATAGAAAAAAACTGTTAGGAGGAGGACGATGAAAGATTATCTACTTCTGGTTCCAGCTGCAGGAATCCTTGCATTAATCTATGCATTTTTTAAGACAGTCTGGATCAAAAAACAGGATCCAGGAAATGAGAAGGTTGTAAAGATAACCGGTTATATCAGACAGGGGGCAATGGCCTTTCTAAAGGCTGAGTACAGTGTCCTTGTAGGATTCGTTATTGTTATTGCAATATTGCTCGGTGTTAGTAACGCAAGAAATCCACGTAGTCATGCCCTGATTGCACTATCATTTGTAATAGGTGCATTCTGTTCTGCCCTTGCAGGTTATATAGGAATGAGAGTAGCAACCCTCTCTAATGGAAGAACTGCGAGCGCTGCAAAGAATAGCCTGATAAAGGCGCTGTCTGTGGCCTTTTCTGGTGGCTCTGTTATGGGAATGTGTGTTGTTGGGCTCGGTTTATTGGGACTTGGTAGCCTTTTTATCATCTACAGAAATATATTTCCCGATATGGAGAGACTGCTTGCAGTAATAACCGGATTCAGCCTTGGTGCGAGTTCGATAGCCTTATTTGCAAGGGTAGGTGGTGGTATATACACAAAGGCAGCAGACATGGGTGCAGATTTAGTTGGTAAGGTTGAGGCGGGTATACCGGAAGACGATCCACGAAACCCTGCAGTTATTGCTGATAATGTTGGAGACAATGTGGGTGATGTGGCTGGTATGGGGGCCGATCTCTTTGAATCTTATATAGGTGCAATTATTGGTGCAATGGTCCTTGGGATATCTGCAAACTGGGTCAATGTAAAAGGAGCAGTTGTTCTGCCTCTCTTCCTTGCCGGTGCTGGTGTGATAGCCTCGATAGTCGGTACACTGTTTGTTAAGACAAAAGAGGATGGTGATCCTCAGAAGGCCCTTAATCTTGGAACTTTTATTTCGGCCTTTCTGATGCTCGTGTTTGCATACTTCATTATTAAGTGGATGTTGCCTGCTGATCGTGCAATGGGTGTCTTTTATGCAACTATTGCCGGGTTGATATGCGGAATTATAGTTGGACTTTCCACAGAGTATTATACATCAGAACTGAAGTCCCCGGCACAGAATATTGCCCACGATTCACAGACAGGTACTGCAACAAATATCTTAAGTGGTATCGCAAACGGTATGTGGAGCACCTGGTTACCCCTCGTTGCGATTGCAGCTGCAATCGTGATTGCAAGCAAGTTTGCAGGTCTTTATGGAATTGCCCTTGCAGCGCTTGGCATGCTTTCTACAACGGGGATACAGCTTTCAGTGGATGCCTATGGGCCGATCTCAGACAATGCAGGTGGAATTGCTGAGATGGCAGAACTTGGTCCAGAGGTAAGAAAGAGAACCGATAGGCTTGATGCAGTGGGTAATACAACAGCAGCAATAGGAAAGGGCTTTGCAATCGGTTCTGCAGCTCTTACAGCCCTTGCACTCTTTGCGGCGTTTAAATCTCAGGTGAAATTGTCCAGTATTGATGTCAGTAATCCATCTATAATGGCAGGTATATTTATAGGCGCAACTCTACCATTTGTTTTCTCATCGATGGCGTTGAGGGCAGTCGGAAAGGCTGCATACAAGATGATAGAAGAGGTAAGGAGACAGTTTAAGGAGATTCCGGGTCTTCTGGAGGGAAAGGCAGAAGCAGATTATGCAAGGTGCGTGGACATCAGTACAAAAGGTGCAATAAAGCAGATGATCATGCCCGGTGTCCTTGCACTGCTTGCACCAATCCTGGTTGGTTTTTTGGGTAGTAAAGAGATGCTTGGTGGACTGCTTGTAGGAGTTACGGTATCTGGAGTTTTACTTGCAATCTTTATGGCGAATGCAGGCGGTGCATGGGATAATGCCAAAAAATTCATAGAGGCTGGTAACTTTGGTGGTAAGGGTTCTGAGGTTCACAAGGCTGCTGTTGTTGGTGATACTGTTGGAGATCCATTCAAGGATACAGCAGGTCCATCATTGAACATTCTGATTAAGCTCATATCTATTATTGCGCTTGTTATTGCACCACTGCTCTCATAGGGTTGAAGTTTTATACAGGGCTGTTATAAGTAAATTTGAATTCAAAATGGAGAATTGGGATGGGATACAAAAGAACAATTGCAGTAGTTGGATCTGATGGCTCAGGAAAGACTCAGCTTATAGAATCTATCCTGTTTCTAAATAAGGTTATATCAACAAGGAGGGAAGATCCAGAAGCACCTTCTCTTATTGATACCGAAGAGGAGGAAAAAAAGAGAAAGTTCACGATAAAATTAAAGGCCTTCTCCTGTGGGGGGTTTAATTTTATTGATACGCCCGGGATATTTGAATATAGAAAGGACATTCAAAACGCAATAATAGTCTCAGATGGAGTATTATTTGTCTATAATCCAGAAAAGGGATTGACAGTACATGGACTTCGTATATGGGAAGATATAAAGGACTCAAAAACACCTGTATTTGTTGTCATTAATGGGATTGATAAAGGTATAAACATCTCTTCAATCATTGATGACCTTAAATTGAGATTTGGTGGTGGTAGCTTTATGCCTGTTACTGTACCTCTTGGTGATTCTCAAGCAGGGGTTTTTAATCTATTTGAAAACAAGGGATATTCTCACAAACCTGGAGATACAAAATTCACAGAGGTTAGTCCTGATGCAGTAGGCTCATCTTTTGAAGAGTTGAGAGTTCAGGCGATAGAGTCAATAGTTGAACAGGATGAGGAGCTGATGGAGAAATATCTTGAAACTGGAGATATCTCTATGGATGTGCTGGGTCCTGTAATGATAAAAGGGATCCTTTCTGGAGAGATCATCCCTCTCTTTTGCACATCTGCTCTCAATCTGACAGGCATACCACAACTTTTGTCAGCCCTCGATAATTATGTACCATCGCCAGATAAAAAGACTATCAAGCTCGAAGAAGGAGAAGAACAGGGAAGTGAAGATTCAGGTTTTCTCGGATATGTTTTTAATACATCTTTCGATCCTTTCAGTGGAAAATTTTCATACGTCAAAGTGATGGCAGGGGTAATTGATAGCTCCACACCCCTTTTTAACAGCACAAAGAGGGTATCAGAAAAGATATCGGGCATTCAGATCGTTAAAGGTAAAGATCTTGTAAAGACTGATAGGGCAGTTATTGGAGATATAGTTGTTTTGCCAAAGCTGTCTGATACCCATATTGGAGACACCCTCTGTACCTCTAAGCAACAGCGGGTGATACATACTGAACCCCCACAAAAGCCTGTTCTCTTTTACGCTGTCAAACCAAAGGGTCAGAAGGATGAACAGAAGATTACAAGTTCGATGAACAGATTGCTGCAAGAGGAATCATCACTTGTTTTATTCAGGGAGCCTCAGACAAAAGAATTGATCCTTGGTGGTCTTGGTCAGATTCAGATAGACATATTTACCGAAAGATTAAAGAGGAAGTTTGATGTAGAGATCGAACTTTTGCCTCCCAAGATACCTTACAGAGAGACGATCACAAAGAGTGCCAATGCTCAAGGGAAATATAAAAAACAGACCGGCGGACGTGGACAATATGGTGATACATGGATAAAAATCGAGCCCCAACCAAGAGGTAAGGGTTTTGAATTTGTTGACAACATTGTGGGTGGTGTTATACCAAAGAATTTCATACCCTCCGTAGAAAAGGGTATAAAGGATACAATGGAAAAGGGTCTTCTTGCAGGATATCCTATTGTTGACGTAAAAGTAACGCTTTACGATGGTTCTCATCATTCAGTGGATTCATCTGATATGGCATTTCAGATTGCTGGAAGTCTTGGATTTAAGAAGGCCTATGAACAGGCTGCACCTGTCATTCTTGAACCCATAATGAAGCTTGAGATCGTAGTTCCGGACGACTATATAGGTCAGATAAACGGCGATATTACCTCAAAAAGGGGTAAAATCTTAAAGATGGAGCCTCTTGGAGGGTTTCAACGTATTGTTGCACTGGCACCTCAAGCAGAGATTCAGCAATTTGCTGCAGAACTGTCAACAATGACACAGGGTCAGGGTTATTTTACAATGGAGTTCGACCACTACGAAATAGTCCCGCCACACCTACAACAGAAGATTATAGAAGAATCTAAAAAGGCCTCAGAAGGCTAAATATGACCTCTGGCAAATCTATACTCTTCGACAGGATTAAGAACTTCTCTGATCAGAGGAAAAAAGAGGGAGTCTGTGGAAGACTGATCGGCATTGATATAAAAAAAAGAGACCAGATCTTTGAAGAGATTTATAATTCCTTTATAGAAGAGCTCAACAGGGCAAGAGAAAAGGCGAAAAAGTGTGGTAGTTTTGTAGACATTGACGGATCAGCCATATCATTAACAAATGGTGGGGATACATGGACTGTCTTCTCAGACGGAAGACTTGGCAGAACATACAGCAGATTCAACAGCTTCAAAGGTTTTCTTGATACGATAAAAAGAGTAAAACGGCCTTCCAAAATATACTCTCCAGAACTCGAAGATATACTATGGTGCTCTTTTGCCGGTGTATGGGCACCCTCAGCAACAAACTGGGAGCCAATGCGCCTCGTTGAGATAAAAGAAAGAAGTCTAAAGGAGAGGATAAAAGATATATACAAAAAATTTCCAGATATATCGCCTGACTGTCCAATATTCGTCCTATTGAGAAGGGACCGATACGAGTCCTTACTTGGTGATGTACTTGAGCCTTTTGGAAATTCTGTGACCGCAAAGGAAGAGCTGATTGATGCAGGTATATACTCAGCTGTATTTCAGATGGCCGCTTTTTCACGCAGGCTATATTTTCAGGAATATGTTCTGAGCGATGATAATGAGATAAAAATCATAAAAGATATCGTAATCACATCATTAAGAAATTCCCTTCAAAAAGTAGATATCGATCGCTACAGCAGGCTCAAATCGATGGTAGAAGAAGGACGATACATACCAGATGCACTCTTTGTTGTTGGGAGAGGCCATGATGGATTTGAAGGTATAATTTACGATGACTTCTGGAATCTTTTAATGTACAGATCAACACAGCGAGTTGCCTCCCCTGGTAAGGAGGTACAGAGCACTATGATCAGAAACATCTTTGAGGCCCCGGAGGGATTAGAACAGGAAAGTGGTATAACCTATTTCAACTTTAACAAATTTCACACTACACTTGATAAAATTGGAATTGCGATGCACGAATCATTGTACGGGAATGATCAGGGTGGTGGATTTTTGTCAACCTTTACTGTAGAGAACCTTTCAAATTTTCTCTTAAAAAACAACCTGATAGATATTGAACTAAAGAAGAATGATCCAATAAAAAAAGAGTGGATTGGCTGTTATTTGAGAGACAGGCTTTTTCTTGATGGAAGATTTAGAGAAAAAGATGGTATTATTGTAGATTCCCGCAACCGTCCTCTTACAGCAGCCCTCTTTGCAAGGATGATGAAATCACTTGCATCTGGTTTTGGAAGATTCTTTTTGAAGTTCAAAAATACACACCCAAGGTGTACAATATTCTGTATAGATACCAGAAAGGGTGATTTAGAATACAGAAAATTGGGAAGGATTGCTGCCTTTGTAACATACGCTGCCCGTGCGGAGGGGTTGTCAGCAATAATAAAGACAGGACCAATTGACCTTGCAAGAGACAGTATTGGCGATATACTTCTGGAAAATCCAGATTCAATACCACAACTCAATGAGAAAAGAGTAGAGCTTGAGTCAAAAGTGCTTATACCAGCACTTGTATTTCAGGTAGGGATGCCACTTACAGGTAGTGATATTATAGATCCTGGTACTCCAGACGAACATACCGGACTTGAAGAGAGGAGAAGAGACAAAAGACCACCAAGGCAGGATAGTACAGATCATTTTTTTCCATCATTATAATTGTTATGGATTTTGCAGAAAAACTGAGAAGATTGAAAGAGATAACCGATCGCTTAAGGGGAGAAGGTGGCTGTCCATGGGATAGGGAACAGACCTTAAGCAGTATTAAAGGATATACAATAGAAGAGGCCTATGAACTGGCAGATGCGATCGAAAGTGGTGATAATAAACATATTGTAGAGGAACTTGGTGATCTCTTACACCATGTTTTTTTCTATTCAAGATTACTTGAAGAAGAGAAGAGGGGAACATTAGATCAGGTAGTTGAAGGGATAATAGAAAAATTGATAAAAAGACACCCTCATGTCTTCAAAGAGACTGAATATGCAAAGACGGCTGTAGAGGCCCTGAGAAAGTGGGAAGAAAAGAAGGTAAAAGATAAAGATGGGCTTTTAGATGGTGTGCCGAGAAATTTACCTGCACTTATTGAAGCTGAAAAGATATCAAAGAGGGCGGCCTGTGTGGGCTTTGACTGGAACGATAAAGATGGGGTTGTTAAAAAGTTGAAAGAGGAATTTGGTGAACTACTCGATGCCCTGAAAGATGGCAAGAAAAGTGAGATCTCTGAAGAGATAGGTGATCTCTTTTTTATACTTGTAAACCTCTGTAGATTTTATGATCTTTGTGCAGAGAATTGTCTGAGAGAGGCAAACTTAAAATTCAGAAGAAGATTTTCTTTTATTGAAAAAAGATTACAAAAAAATGGCAAAAGGGTAATAGATGAATCTATGGAGACACTGGATGCGTTGTGGGAGGAGGCAAAAAGGAGTGAGAAGGGCTCATCTAAAAATATGTATAACAGGTAGTATGTGAAGGGCTATAAATAGCCTTAAGACAAAGTTAGCATATATCCCTGATATTGCATCATCAAGTACCACACCATACCCATCCTTTAGGTGTAGATCAATCCTTCTTACAGGATAGGGCTTTAGAATATGAAGGGTTTGGTAAGGTGCAGGCAGTAGCTGTT
>CAYSBA010000006.1:0-14716 GCA_964429075.1 uncultured bacterium | reverse complement strand
ACGTCAAATCCCTCTACAATGGGCGGCATACTGAACAACCCAAATAGCGGTGCAATCTGGAAAAGTTATCTTTTAATTGGAGAGTCAGGTTCTGAGTCACTTAGAGTTTTTGATCTTAAAAAGGATCAATTTGTTACAGTACCGGTATTTGAGAGTCTCAGCATAAAACTACCTCTCGATGGACCTCCCTCCAAGATGGTTGTTACAGGAGATGAGCTATATATTGGGTATGCAACAAAAAAAGGGCTACGCGTTATAGATCTTAAAACCCTGCTTGATGAGGATCCGTCAGTTGAATCCAGATGGATAGATACAGAATCGATCCCCCTTCTGTGTGGCTATGATCAAGAAAAAGAGACAATTGCTATCAGTGAAAATGAGAATACTATAGTTATTATAAATAAAGATGGAAATACAGTTAACGGACCTTTTGAGGCAGAATGTAGTATAATTCAACTCTTATGCTGGGATAAAAGACTCTACTATCTTTGTGATAATAGAAAGAGTCTAAAAAGACTGGATCCTTCTACAGAACAGACAGATTCACTTAAGATTCAAAATAGGATCATCAGGGCGTCTATTGCAGATGGTTTAATATTCCTTGATTCTGGCGATACCTTTTATACGGTATCTGCTGACGATTTTGTTGTTAACAACCCCCATCCATTTAATCAATTATTTTATGAGGCCATACCAATTTCACAACGTATTTCAGCCGTGGCATCACTCAAGGATTATCAAATCTCGATAGATAACATCATGTATGAAAATGCCATTGCAATAGGGACATTAAATGGAGATCTGTATTTCTTTGATAGATCCACAAAAGATCTCATCTATACAGAAGACAACTCAGAAACAGTATCGGATATCACATACAGTGTAGATAAGAAGGACCTCCCCAGGATTGACGAGGAGTATTTCAGTGGTGAAGATTCTAAACATGGCATACTCTTTGACCCCTTCTCTCTTTTTGATTACAGAGTAAGGCTTACTTACAGGGGTATCCTTGCTTCAGGGCTGATTGGTACCCTGCATAAAGATGTTTTTGAAGTAGAATCTAATATCTCAAATATTGATATAAAAAAGGGGGATATTATTGTTATTAGGGATAATCTGGAGTGCGGACTTAAAAGGGATACAACAATAGAAATTGTTGATATTGATGGGAATTCACTCATTATAGATGGTACTTCTGTGCCCGAAGATTGTGTGAATAATCAAGCATCTGTAGACTTAAGGGCATCAGAGGGCTTTGTTATTTCAACAGATAAATTTGGATATATTGGTAGGGTACTGCCTGGCGAAGACTTTAGATGGATCAAAGAAGATGATAACAATCCGGTTCTTGGCTTTCATGTTACAGAAGGTACAGAAGAGCCCCAAACAGACTATTATATCGAGTTTGCAATATCAGATCAAAGGTCTCCATACATATTCCATACCAACAGCTACTCTATAGCTGATATGTTTGAGTTCAGTGATGATGCAGGAATACACCTTGGCTTTCTACTACCTGCTGTAAATGGCGTTGGAATCCTCGAAAGACCAGACAGCACCTCGCCAGACGATCTAACAATTTATTACTATTAAAGATGGATTTAAGAGAACAACTCTTCAGGGCAAGGGGAATAACACCTGTTCCATTTTTGGTGATCCTTCTCTATTATGCCAGGCCAACACATATTTCTATAATTGTCGGATCGGTTCTTATTATTACAGGTGAACTTATAAGAATATGGGGTGTTGGCGTTGCAGGAGGTGCAACTAGGACAAGAAATGTAGGTGCTCAGTCTCTTGTTACTTCAGGACCCTTCGCATATGTTAGAAATCCTTTATATCTTGGCAATTTTATACTTGCTGCAGGGGTTGTGATATTTGCTAATTCACTTTTCCCTTATCTTCTGGTTGCCTATATTATCCTATTTGTATGCCAGTATTCAATGATTGTTTCGCTAGAAGAAAAGACCCTTGAAAGACTTTTCGGTGATAAGTATTTGAGGTACAAAGGAATGGTTCCACGTTTTATACCAAGATTCAGACCATACGATCAACAATCTGAACATAGATTCTCAATCAAAAGGGCACTTAGAAGTGAAAGAAACACCCTTATGGCTATAGCAACAGTAATATTTTTGATCTTTGCAATAAGAGCATTTTTGGATTAGAATCTGTTAATTATAATAGCGACAGGGTTTATCTTGCATTTTTAACCTTTTTTTAAGATAAAAAAAATGATGAGAAATGATGTCTTGAGAAATGTGCTTGTAGTAGATGACGAAGATAGCATGCGTGATATGCTTAGGGTCACCCTTGAGAGGGAGGGTTATGCAGTATTTGAAGCAGAGAACGGCTCTGCAGCCCTTGAGATCGCATCAAAAAAGTCCTTTGGCTTTATCATTTGCGATCTCAGGATGCCCTCAATGGATGGCATAGAGTGTATCAAAAGGTTGAGAGAGATTGGCTGTAAGGCCATTATTATTGCTATGTCTGCCTATGGAGATACTGAGACAGCCCTTGAGTCTATCAGAGCAGGTGCAGACGACTATATCAATAAGCCCTTTGAGACAGCAGAATTTTTGTTCTGTTTACAAAAGGCCTCAGAAAGGGCAATCCTGATAGAAGAGAATAAAAGATTAAAGACTCGCCTCGATACTACCAACGAGATATACGACATGGTTGCCACAAGCAAAGAGATGGAATCAATACTTGAGATGATCAAAAAGGTGTGTGACTATGATACTACTATAATGCTGTATGGTGAGAGTGGTACGGGTAAAGAGATAGTTGCACGCATGATACACAATTTGAGCAAACGTAAGGATCAGCCTTTTGTTGCAATAAACTGTGGTGCCATACCTGCAACACTGCTTGAGAGTGAACTCTTTGGCTATATAAAGGGTGCATTTACAGATGCATATAAAAATAAAAAGGGATTGTTTGAAGCAGCAGAGGGTGGTACTGTTTTTCTCGATGAGATTGGAGAGATGCCCCTTGAACTTCAAGTAAAACTCCTCAGAGTCTTGCAGGAAAGAAAGGTAAGAAGGATTGGTGATATAGAGGATCGTCCCATTCACTGTAGAATTATTGCTGCTACCGTGAGAGATCTCTTTGAAGAGGTTAAGGCAAAACGTTTCAGGGAAGACCTCTTTTATCGCCTTAATGTAATCCCCATCAAGATACCTCCGTTGAGAGAGAGGGTGGGAGATATAGAACCCCTTGTAGAACACTTTATCACCAAAATCGCAAGAAGGAGGGATATCCCCCCCAAAAAGGTTAGTCCAGAAGCAATGGATCTGCTCAAGGCATATACATGGCCAGGGAATGTGAGAGAGCTTGAAAATTTTGTAGAGAGGCTTCTTGTCCTCTGCGATGGTGATGTGATTGAAAAAAAGGATGTTGAACGATTTCTCGATCTGCGAGGGCTGACAAGTCCATCTGTACAGACAGAAAGATTTAATCTTAAAAAACAGATTGAGAAGGTTGAAAAGGATCTTATATCAAGGGTCTTGATAATCTCCTCATGGAACAAAAAGAGGGCAGCAGAATTGCTTGGTATTACAACAAAGACCCTCAATGAAAAGATTAAGCAGTATAATATCTGTGATAATCTAAAAGATAGTCCTGAATAGGTCTTACAGAGACACCACTCTCTCTCAGCCTCTTTATTGACTTTACAGCTGCTCTGGCCATCTCAAGATTAACAAAGTAAGGTATGTTGTGAAGCAGGGTATGTCTCCTTATAACATAAGAATCTTTTATTGCCTGTCTGCCTTCTGCAGTATTTATAACCATATCAATATCTCCATTGACCATCCTGTCTACCACATGTGGTCTTCCTTCACTCACCTTATTTACCCTTTCTACAGGGATGTTTGCCTTTTCAAGATAGGATGCAGTACCTGATGTGGCAATCACCTTAAAATGCATGTTTACAAGCTCCTTTGCCACTTCGATGACACGTTCTTTGTCGCGGTCCTTCACACTGATAAAGACAGTCCCTCCCAGGGGGATAGGATTTTCAGCACCGAGTTGTGCCTTATAGAATGCCTCCGGAAAGTCTTTTGAAATCCCCATACTCTCGCCGGTAGATTTCATCTGTGGACCCAAGAGTATGTCTGTGCCGGGAAACTTTTTAAAAGGGAATACCACCGATTTTACCGCAACATGATCAGGCCTCAAGCGCTCAGAATATCCAAGTTCTTTTAAGGATTTTCCTGAGATAATCTTTGCTGCAAGTTTTGCCATGGGAATTCCTGTTGCCTTACTGACAAATGGGACTGAACGGGAAGAACGCGGATTTACCTCAAGTACGAATACCTGATTGTCCTTCACAGCAAACTGGATATTCATAAGTCCTACTACGCCAAGTTCTGTTGCAAGCAGTCTTGACTCTCGTTCTATCTCTTGAATTATAGACTCTTTAAGGTGAACAGGAGGCAGTATGCAGGTAGAATCGCCAGAGTGAACCCCGGCCTCCTCTATGTGTTCCATAATGCCGCCTATCAGGGTGTCTCTTCCATCGCAGATAAGATCTACATCTACCTCTACTGCATCAGCAAGAAACCTGTCTATAAGTATGGGACGACCCTGGGACACCTTCAGGGCACTTGTTATCAATGACTCAAGGCCTTCACTATCGTGAAAGATTTCCATCCATTGTCCACCAATCACATAAGAAGGTCTAATTATAATTGGAAATCCCATACTCTCCACTATGTGCAGGGCCTCGTCCAGACTCGATGCTGTATGACTTTCAGGTTTCTTCAATCCAAGCAGATTTATAAGAGATTCAAATCTTTTTCTATCCTCAGCAATATCGATAACATCTGGCTGTGTTCC
This sequence comes from uncultured bacterium, assembly GCA_964429075.1. Classification (GTDB taxonomy): domain Bacteria; phylum CAYSBA01; class CAYSBA01; order CAYSBA01; family CAYSBA01; genus CAYSBA01. The sequence continues at coordinate 9,874 of CAYSBA010000006.1, read as the reverse complement.
CATAATCGGGATATTTAATCTGTTAAGATCCATTGCAAGTTTTAACGGTGTCTGACCACCGAACTGAAGTACCACTCCATCAGGTTTCTCCAACTCGATTATCCTCAGTACATGCTCCAAGGTAAGTGGTTCAAAGTAGAGTCTGTCTACTACATCGTAATCGGTGCTTACAGTTTCTGGGTTACAGTTTACCATGATAGTTTGATAGCCTTCTTCTTTAAAGCCCTCAGCTGCCTTTACGCAACAGTAGTCGAATTCTATCCCCTGTCCAATACGATTGGGACCACTACCGAGTATGATAATTTTCTTACAATCAGCTGGCAGGGACTCACATTCTGATTCATAAGTAGAATATACATAAGGTGTGTAGGCCTCAAATTCTGCTGCACAGGTATCAATCCGTTTGTAAACTGCCTTAATTTCCATAGAATGTCGCATCCTTCTGATATCGCTCTCAAGCATTCCGAGTGCATCGGCAATTGCCCTGTCTGAAAAGCCTGATTGTTTTAATCTATACATCTTATCTCTATCGAGTCTTATCTTTCTGGTTTGTCGCAGGTGATTAAATTCTACAAATATCTCATACATCTGTGATATAAACCACGGATCAATCTTAGTAGCAGAACTTACCTCATCTGGTGAAAGACCAAGAGCAAATGCATCCATAACATCAAACAGGGTATCCTCCCTGTGTGTCCTCAATTTTAACCTTAAAAGATCCCTTGCCTCCTCAAGATCCAACTTCCTATCTTCAACAATAACAAGCCCACTTTGGGTCTTTTCAATACGTGGTAAAATACCATTGTACCCCTTTTCAAGAGAGAAGAATGCCTTTTGCAACGCCTCCTTAAAGGTCCTACCAATGGCCATAACCTCACCAACAGACTTCATCTGGGTCGTTAGCTGTCTCTCTGTTCCTGGAAATTTATTAAAATCAAAACGGGGTGCCTTTATAACCACATAATCGAGGGATGGTTCAAAGGCAACAGAAGATCTTTTTGTAATCTCATTTGTTAACTCATCGAGGGTGTAACCTACTGCAAGTTTTGCTGCAACCCTTGCTATAGGAAAGCCGGTGGCCTTTGATGCAAGGGCAGAGCTTCTTGATACCCTCGGATTCATCTCGATAACAACCATTCTGCCTGTTCTGGGATGTATAGCAAACTGTATGTTTGATCCCCCTGTATCTATGCCTATCGCCTTCATAATCGCGATAGATGCGTCTCTCATTCTTTGATATTCCCTGTCTGAAAGGGTCTGTGCAGGTGCAACTGTAACACTATCTCCCGTATGTACACCCATAGGGCTTATATTTTCAATACTACATACAATAACCGTATTGTCTGCCCGATCACGTATCACCTCCATCTCAAACTCCTTCCATCCGAGAGCAGACTCCTCAATCAACACCTTTGAAACTGGACTTTCATTGAGTGCTTTTTCAACAAAATCTCTGAATTCATTTATATTATAGGCCACAAATGCTCCGCTACCACCAAGGGTGTAACTCGGCCTTATGATAGCAGGGAAACCTACATACTCTACAGCATCAAGGGCCTGTCTTGTATTTGATACATAAAGACTCTTAAGGACCTCAAGTCCGATTGATTCCACAATCTCTTTGAATCGTTTACGGTCTTCAGTTCTGTCGATAATATCTGGTGTCACACCAAGGAGTTTTGTTCTGTAGCGTTTGTACACATCCCTTTTATCAAGTTCCATTGCAAGATTGAGTGCTGTCTGACCACCAAGGGTAGCAAGGATTCCATCCGGTCTTTCTATATCTATCACTTTTTCTACAAAATCGGCTGTAAGAGGTTCTATATAGGTCCTATCTGCAAACTCTACGTCTGTCATTATTGTTGCAGGATTTGAGTTGATAAGGATTATTCTATAGCCATCTTCTTTTAGGGCCTTTATTGCCTGACTTCCAGAATAGTCAAATTCACAAGCCTGACCTATCTTGATTGGTCCGGAACCAATTATAAGTATGCTTTCAATGTCATCTCTCTTGGCCATTTATTGTAAGATGTGGATACCAGACGGCTATATAAATATCAAGCTATTTTCTACAGGATTTTGTGTATGTTACAGGTTGCCATAGAAAGTGCTATGTGCTAAAATAAAAATAAGATAATTTGTATTACTAACACTTTTGTGGGAGAAATCTATGCAGCAAAAGACTACCAACAGATCAAGGAGGACTAAGCCCTCTCTAATAAAGGATATTGCAAAAAAGATAGACAGAAAAAAGTTTGCAGAACTGAACTGGGAAGGCACCTTTGAGGATTATCTATCAATCGTACGGGAACATCCGGAGGTCACACGCAATGCCTTTATGCGACTTTACGATATGATAATATCCTATGGTACAGAAGAATATGATGATGCCAAAAAAAAGATTATTCGATATCGCTTCTTTAGTGATCCAACATTTAAAGATGATGCTGTATTTGGGCTCGATGTACCCCTGATGCGATTTGTAAACATTATCAAGTCCGCAGCCCTTGGTTATGGTACCGAAAAGAGAGTTCTTTTACTTCATGGCCCGGTTGGAAGTGCAAAGAGCACAATAGTGAGACTGCTTAAAAGGGGTCTTGAACGTTACAGCAGGACTGAAGAGGGTGCCCTATATACCTACTACTGGAAACTACCAGTCTTTTTACGCAGTGAAGCTGATCAATCAGATCGTCTTGATTGTCCGATGCATGAAGAACCTTTGCATCTCATTCCAAGAGAGATAAGAGAAGATGTTTTCTCACAGCTTACAGAGGGTAAGGATTATAAGATACCTGATACTGGTGATCTATGTCCTTTGTGTCGATTTATTTTTAACAAGCTCAATATTCATTATGGAGGAGATTGGGAAAAGGTTATTCAGCATGTAGTTGTTAGAAGGCTTGTCTTGAGCGAGGAGGACAGAGTAGGTATCGGGACCTTTCAGCCAAAAGATGAGAAAAATCAGGACTCAACCGAACTTACAGGTGATATAAATTACAGAAAACTTGCTGAATATGGAACCGATAGTGATCCAAGGGCATTTAGTTTTGATGGAGAGTTCAATATTGCAAATCGAGGTATAATAGAATTTATAGAGATGCTTAAACTCGATGTGGCCTTTTTGTACGATCTTCTGGGCGCATCACAGGAACATCAAATAAAACCAAAGAAATTCCCTGCAACAACAATCGATGAAGTAATAATTGGCCATACAAATGCACCAGAATTTAAACGTCTTGCAAACAATGAATATATGGAGGCCCTCAGGGACAGGACAGTAAGAATCGATATACCATACATTACCAGGGTCTCGGATGAGGTAAAAATCTACCAGAAAGATTTTAATGCCGAGAAGATCAAGGATAAACACATAGCCCCACACACCCTTGAGATGGCGGCGATGTGGGCGGTCCTCACAAGGCTTGAGGAACCAAAGAAGTTCAATCTTACTCTTATGCAGAAGCTTAGGTTATACGATGGTAAAACACTCCCTGGTATGACAGAGGAGAATATAAAAGAGTTACGGAAGGAATCAGAAAATGAGGGAATGTTTGGTATAAGTCCTCGCTATATTCAGGATAAGATATCCAACGCACTGGTCAAATACCATGAAGAAAAATGTATAAATCCCTTTATGGTGCTGAATGAACTTGAGTCCGGCTTGAGGTATCACACCCTGATAAAATCTGATGAGGAAAGAAAACGCTATAAGGCTTTAATGACCCTTGTAAAACAGGAATATGAGGATATTGTTAAAAATGAGGTTCAGCGTGCCATATCGGCAGATGAGGAAGCGATTACTCGTCTGTGTGCAAACTATATCGACAATGTAAAGGCCTACGTACAGAAAGAGAAGGTCAAAAATCGCTACACAGGCCAGGATGAGGAGCCCGATGAAAGACTGATGAGGGATATTGAAGAAAAAATAGGAATAACTGAGTCAAGAAAAGATGATTTCAGAAGGGAGATTATGAATTATATTGGAGCTCTTGCAATAGAGGGGAAACAATTTAAATACTGGACCAACGAGAGGCTCCATAGGGCGCTTGAATTAAAGCTGTTTGAAGATCAGAAGGACACGATAAGACTGTCAAGTCTTTTAACTACGGTTGTCGACAAAGACACGCAGGAAAAGATTGATGTGGTTAAACAACGTCTGATCAGAAACTATGGATACTGTGAAGTATGTGCGAACGATGTCCTAACCTTTGTTGCAAGTATCTTTGCAAGGGGTGAGGTAAAGAAAGAGGAATAAAAAGAGGAATTAAAGGTGGGTAAGGTTACCTATGACATAAAAATCCATAGAGATCATGCACGCTTCAGGCAGATTGTAAAAGGCAAGGTAAGAGAAAATCTCAAAAAGTATATTGTCCAGGGTGCATTGCCCGGTAAAAAGGGTGGTAGAATAGTGAGGGTACCAATTCCCGGGATCGAGCTACCACGCTTTAAGTTTGGTAGCAGACAGATGGGAGGGGTTGGTCAGGGTGATGGTGAGGTAGGCGATCCAATTGCTTCAGATCCAACACAGGGATTGGGTCCTGGTCAGGCCGGTAATCAACCTGGGCAGCATGGTTTTGATGTCGAATTAGACGTTGAAGAGATTGCTGATATTCTTGGCGAAGAGCTTAATCTGCCACGTATAAAACCAAAGGGATCAGATCAGGTGAATGTAAAAAAATGGCGTTATACAGGCATAGCAAGGGTAGGACCAGAGTCATTGAGGCACGTAAAGAGAACCTTTAAAAGGGCACTCAAAAGGCAGATCGCATCTGGGGAGTATGATCCAAAGAGGCCAGTGATAATACCAACATCGGATGACAAACGCTATAAGACCTGGAAAATAAAGCCAATACCCCAGTTCAATGCAGTTATTATATATATGATGGATGTGTCCGGGTCTATGGGTGATGAACAGAAAGAGATAGTACGCACCGAGGCATTCTGGATCGATACTTGGATCAGAAAACATTATGAGAATGTTAAATATCGCTACATAGTTCATGAAGCAGTGGCAAAGGAGGTAGATAGGGAGACCTTTTTTACCATAAGGGAGGGTGGTGGCACAATGATATCGACAGCTTATGCACTTGCAGAGAAGTTGATCCGTGAAGAATATCCTCCACAGGAGTGGAATATCTATCTTTTTCATTTTTCTGATGGAGATAACTGGGCAGAGGAGGACACGCTTAAGTGTGTTGAAATATTAAAGCGTAGTCTACTGCCTGCATGTAATCTCTTTGGATATGGGCAGGTTAAAAGTGCCTATGGATCTGGTCAGTTCATAAAGGATCTCAGAAAATATATTGAGGATGAAAGGCTCATACTTTCAGAGATCAACTCAAAAGAGGATATCCTGAATTCACTGAAAGATTTTCTTGGAAAGGGCAAATAATGGAGGTGAACAGACCCAAAAAATGGGAATTTTTATATGAGACAATAAAGGAAATAGAGTATTATGCAAGGGGTTATGGGCTCGATTTCTTTGATGTTATCTTTGAAATTGTGAGTTTTGAACAGATGAATATGCTTGCAGCATATCAAGGGTTTCCTGTACGATATCCTCATTGGCGTTTTGGTATGGAGTATGAAAGGCTCTCTCAGAGTTACAGATATGGTCTCCATAAAATATATGAGATGGTTATTAATAACGATCCCTGCTATGCCTATCTTATGGAAGATAATACAATTGTAGATCACAAACTGGTGATAGCGCATGTCTTTGCACACTGCGATTTCTTTAAGAACAACATATGGTTTGAACCCACCAACAGAAGTATGCTCGATCAGATGGCAAACCATGCAAGCAGGATAAGACGCTTCATAGATAAGTATGGAATGGACGAAGTTGAAGAATTTATAGATATTGCCTTGAGTATTGACAACCTTATTGACTATCATAGTCTTTATGTAAAGCGCGCCTCCCCTGATGAAGAGAAACAGGACAGCACAAAGATAATAAAATTCAGGATCGATAAGAGTTATATGCGAAGACACATCAATCCAGAATCGTTTATAGAAGAACAAAAGAGAAGGATTAAAGAGGAAGAAGAACGGAGAAAAAAGATAATAAAATTCCCCCATAGACCTGTAAGGGATGTTATGAAATTTCTCATTGAAAATGCGCCAATCAGGGATTGGGAGGCAGATATCCTTTCTATCATTAGAGATGAGGCATACTACTTCGCTCCGCAGGCTATGACCAAGATAATGAATGAGGGTTGGGCTACATACTGGCATTCAAAGATTATGACAGAGAAGGTTCTTAAAGATTCTGAGATTATTGATTATGCAGACCACCATTCAGGGACAATTGCACAACAGCCTGGGACACTCAATCCATATAGACTTGGGGTATTACTTTATAAAGAAATAGAAGAGGTATGGAACAAAGGCAAATTTGGTAAGGATTATGAAGAGTGTGACAACCTTGTCGAGAAAGAAAAATGGGACCTTCATCTCGGTCTCGGAATGGAAAAGATTTTTGAGGTCAGAAAAATTTACAACGATATCAGTTTTATCGATGAGTTTTTGACAGAGGAATTCGCATCCAAGCATAGGCTTTTTACGTACGACTACAATAAAAACACAGGGAACTGGGAGATCTCGAGTAGAGATTTTAATAAAATAAAGCAAAAGCTGCTTATGTCATTAACTAATCTTGGCAATCCCATAATAGATGTGGTGGATGCAAACTATAAAAATAGAGGAGAGTTGTTGCTACGTCATCTATTTGAGGGAATACCACTGGATGAAAAGTACACTCGTGAAACCCTTCCAAATATCTATCGATTGTGGAAGAGGCCTGTTCATATTGTTACATGCGATGAAAATGGATCGGGGATTCTATACAGTTTTGATGGAAGTGATTCAAAAAAGAGCTCTGTTAGATACGACGACTTTAAATATTGATCCAATCCTCTTTATTTCTGTTTTGCTTTTGTTATGCATAATAACTGGATGTAAAAGGAGTAACTATAAAAACAGGATAATGGCTCGACTGACAAAGATTGAAAAATCGATAGAGGAAAAGGATATAAAATACGTATTAAATAGTGTTACCGATGATTTTTTAGGTAACGATCTATTAAGAGATAAGAAAAGCCTGAAGTCCTTACTTATTTTTCATTTTTTTAGAAATAGAAAAATAGAGATAAAATACAAGATCCTTACTATTGTTAGACACAGTAAAGAAAGTGCCACCTGCAAACTGGTTGCATACCTCAGCGGGGATAGTCAGAAAGATGTATATGCTGCTGATTTTACTTTCAGAAACGAAGATGGGCACTGGCTTGTACAGAGGCTTGTCTACAGAGCTATAACGCAAAATCTACTCAATCCTTTTGGACTGAAAGATGAAAAGACCAAAGCGAAGAAAGAGTAGGCCTGTTAGCATTGGAAATGTGGTTATAGGAGGGGGTGGTCCGGTTGTGGTCCAGTCTATGTGTAATACTCCTACATCCAGAATAGATAAGACAATTGAGCAGGCAATAAAACTGCATGATGCAGGTGCTAAGATAGTGAGGATTGCCGTAAAGGATGAAAAAGATGCAGCATGCTTGAAGGAGATAAAAAGGTCTGTAGATTTTCCGCTCGTTGCAGATATTCATTTTGATCATCGGCTTGCTATCACGGCGATAGAGAGTGGTTTTGAAGGTATAAGGATAAACCCCGGTAATATCGGATCAAAAAAAAAGGTAGAAGAAATAATTCGGGTTGCCAAAGATGCCTCTTGTGTAATCCGCATTGGATTAAACTCAGGTTCAATAAAGGATGTGATAAGAGAATCATCTTCTGAAAATAGGGTAAAGGCACTGATCGATACAACACTTCGTTACATCAGGCTATTTGAAGATCTGGATTTCAGGAATATAAAGATTTCTATTAAATCTGTCGATGTATTGGAGACGGTTGAGGCAAATTTGAGGATTGCAGAGCTTGTAGATTATCCACTACATGTAGGAATTACTGAAGCAGGTACACTTCTATGGGGCACCATGAAGTCTGCTGCAGGGATCGGTGTGCTTTTGTGGCATGGTGTGGTGGATACTATAAGGGTCTCATTAACTGAAGATCCTATCAAAGAGGTATCTGTTGCTAAAGAACTGGTAAATCTGTTTTATAAAGATAAAGAGGGGTTGTTATTTATTTCCTGCCCTACCTGCGGGAGGACAGACACAGAGTTTCTTGGTGTTGCACGGTCTGTTGAAGAGAGATTAAGAGATGTGCTTGGCAGTAAAAGGATAAAGGTAGCTGTTATGGGGTGCGAGGTAAATGGCCCTGGAGAGGCAATGGGTTGTGATTTTGCACTTGTATCATCCCGTAGAAATTATATCTTTTACAGTCATGGCAAACCGCTTACAAGACTGGATAAAAAGATCACCCCTGAGGGACTTGCTGATCGTTTTGTAGAGTTTGTACTTGATAATATTGGTTAATCTCTTTCAAATCGTTTGATGGCATTAACTACCTGAAGTGCCTCGCGGATAGGTCTTACATCATGGACTCTGACTATTTCTGTACCTTTTAATGCGCATAATATAACAGCACCAATTGTGCCATATACTCTCTGTTTTGGTACTTTTATATCACATATTGTACCTATAAATGACTTTCTTGATACACCAACAAGTAGCGGAAACCCGAGAGACCTGAATCGATCAAGGTTTGCCAAAATTGTAAGATTATGCTCGAGTGTCTTGCCAAATCCTATGCCAGGGTCGAGGATGATCTGATCTTCTGAAACACCATTTCCGAGTGCAAAGTCTATCTGCATTTTAAAAAAGTCTATAATCTCCTGTACAACATCTCTGTAGAAAGGATTCTTTTGCATATCCTTTGGAGTTCCTTTCATGTGCATAATCACAACAGGTACACCAGAATCAGCTACAACCCTGACCATATTTTTATCCTGTCTCAACCCGCTTATATCATTTACTATATCCGCTCCTTTGAGTATTGCTTCCTCTGCAACTTTTGCTTTGTAGGTGTCTATTGAGATCAGAATCGATGATCTTTCTCTTAAGGATTTTATTACTGGAATCACTCTTTTGAGCTCTGTCTCAAGATCAACCGGATCTGCACCTGGCCTCGTTGATTCACCGCCTATATCTATAATTTTTGCCCCTTCACTCTCCATTATTATGGCCCTTCTGGTTGCGCTATCGATATCTGTGTAAAGTCCTCCGTCTGAAAAAGAATCTGGTGTTACGTTTAATATTCCCATCACAACAGGCATCTCTTTTATATCCATAGTGAGTCTACCAATTTTGTAAGTCTTTTCATTAAGATATCCTCTCATAACAGCACCTCATTATAAAATAGCTTTGAAAAAGTGAGACTTAAAGGTATGTTGAGCCCGAAGAGATAGATAATAAGGGCAAAAAGATAATAGATCACAATACAGCATATGCTCAGCAAAATGGCCTGATGAAACCTTTTTAGTTCAAATCTAATGGCTAAAAAAAGCACTACCATACTACCCAGTATGGAGACAAAAATAAACCAGATCCTTGTGTATGCTTCTATCAAAAGTCTGATGCGTTTACATCCTTTACCACAGTCATTTATAGCATTAAAAAGGGTCTGGTTTGAAAGTAGTGTTGGGTCGTAGGCAAGACGTGCAAGCTTTTCAATAGATGGAATCTTTTGTTGCCATGCCTCCAGTCTTTTTGGAGAAGAAGTTGTTAGATCATAGGCAATTTCCAGAAAACCTCTTGAAGATTTATCATGATATTTGAAACGAGCATAGCGTGTTATCTTTTTATCTTTTAAGACAAATATCTCTAAGGTCTCACATATTGTGGTTCTATTCTGTTTTTTGAGCCCCTGAATATGATATATTGTGTTTTTATCATTTATCCACAATTCATTTTGA
>CAYSBA010000005.1:1606-15574 GCA_964429075.1 uncultured bacterium | reverse complement strand
ATATTGAGCAGTTCATTGAGTTTTTCATAGGTTCTTTCTGATGGGGAGTAAAAGGCAAGGATCTTTAATTCCTTATTGATCTTTTTCAGTACCGTTTTGGATTGTGGTGATAGGGTATAGAGTTTGTCTTTAGTAATATCTATTCTCTTTTCATGTCTTGTGGAGATATAGTTTATAAAACCTATAAGGATAAGAAATGCAAGGGTATAAAGCAGGCTAACAAAGCCAAATCTTGTCTGTCTTGCCTTGAAGAATCCAACAAATCCTGAGAAATCAAGGATAGGATAAAGGATGACAAGTATAAGACCGGCCACAAAAAGGCTTCCGGCGATAGTCACATCTTGAGAGTTTACAAGCTTAGTAAGTATACCAAAGGCCATAAGCACAAGACCAAACCAAAGTAGAAATTTAGCCATATTTTTGCGTGTTGTTTCTTTCATTGTTATCTCCACCTATGGGATTCAACAACCCTGTTTGTTGCAAACAAGAAAAAGATTGCAAAACTTATATAGTATATAAAATCTGAGCTTACTAGAAGACCTTTTGTAAGGTTGTCCATGTGTTTAAAAACAGATATATACTCAAGAATGGATTTTGTAATACCTTCTGCATCAGCTGAGGCCCATCCTATTACCCAGAAGATAAGTAGTGCGCCGAAGGCAACGATTGCTGCAACTATCTGGCTGTCGGTCAGTGAACTTGCAAACATGCCCAGACTTGCAAAGGCTGCACCCATGAGGAAAAGTCCAGCAGAGCCACTCCATACCGGACCCCACTCAAGACCACCACCTGGACCTGATGAAAATAGTGTGAGTAAGAGGGGATAGCATAATGCAATTACTACCATAACAAAAACAACAGAAAGAGCGCCAAGATATTTACCAATAACTATTTTTAATGTATCTATAGGGAGGGTATATAGGAGTTCATATGTACCCATTCGTTTTTCTTCTGCAAAGAGTTTCATAGTTATTACAGGGATCATTAGCAGGAAAAAGATATCTATATTGAGATATAGTGGTCTTATTACCATATCGTTAAGATTCATCATCTCCAGCATACCTGTTGCCTTAAATTGCATAAGCTGTAGTGCCTGTCTCTGGTAAAAACTGAGTATCCTCAAGAAGAAATAACTACTGATTATGGTAAATATACCGATGACTACATATGCTGTTGGGGTTGTAAAGTATATAACAAATTCCTTTTTGGCAATGGATAGTATCTTTCTCATGGCTTACCTCTTTGTTATTGCGTTAAGGAAGATATTTTCAATGTTTGATGTCATTGACCTCAGTTCAAGGAGCTCTGCACCAGCCTCTATTACTGCCCTTGCAATTTTAGGTCTTAGATCACTTCTGCCATCTGTCTCTATAAGAAACTCATGGTCCTCACCTGCAGGTTCGACTTTGGTCACACCTTCAAAGGAGGATATCCTGTAGTTTAACTGATCATTCCAGTTTCTGACCTTAATAACAAGAAGGGGTGGATTACCGCCATCGCCAGAGGCAGATATATTTTCGTCTGCAACAATCCTTCCTTCATTAATGATTATCACCCTTTCGCAAAGTACAGAGACCTCCTGGAGTATATGGGTTGATAAGATAACAGTTTTGTCACTTGCAAGTTCCTTTATAACCTCCCTTACTTCCATAATCTGTTTTGGGTCGAGACCTACTGTTGGTTCGTCTAATATGAGGACTTTTGGGTCCCCCATAATTGCCTGTGCAAGTCCAACCCTCTGTTTAAATCCTTTGGAAAGATTCCCGATTATCCTGTCCATTACCTGATTTATTCCACACAGCTGTGCAACCCTCTCTATTTCATCTTTTATTCTCTTTTTTTCGATACCCTTTATCTCAGCAACAAATTTAAGGTATGATCGGGTGGTCATATCTGTATATACAGGTGGCAGTTCTGGAAGATAGCCGATCTGTTTTTTTACCTCAAGGGGGTTATTGAAGACATCTATCCCGTTGACGGTAACCCTGCCGGATGTAGCAGGCATGTATCCTGTTATTATACGCATCGTTGTTGTTTTGCCTGCACCGTTTGGTCCGAGAAAGCCAACAATCTCACCCTCTTTTACAGAAAACGAGACATCATCTACAGCAACTCTTGTTCTAAATACCTTTGTGACATGTTCTACAGAAATCATATAGCTGCCTCCATTTTTTGCAGAAAAATAAACCTTGACTGAAATTTGTCAAGGGTCTAATCTTTTATGGCAATATGACAATTTTGATGAAAAAAAGTTAAATGGTTGTTATTGGCATAGAAAGTTCCTGTGATGAATCCTCAATTGCCCTCTATGATGAAGATAGGGGATTGATATATATGGATACCTTTTCCCAGCTTGAGATCCACTCATCTTTTGGTGGAGTTGTACCTGAAATCGCAGCACGTGATCATTTAAAAAGATTGCCCCTGCTTTATCACAATGTAATCAAAAATAGCAGTATTGATAAAAACAATATAGGGCTTGTCTGTGTAACCTCAAGACCGGGTCTTATTGGTGCCCTTCTTGTTGGTACCTCCTTTGCAAAGGGAATTGCAATGGGTCTTAATAAACCTATTGTTGCTGTGGACCATCTTGAGGCACATATGTTTTCAGTGATGCTTGAGCACAGAGTGGACTTTCCCTTTGGAGTGCTGCTGGTATCAGGTGGCCATACTCTTATTGCAGAGATCAGAGATGTTTTAGATATAAACATCGTTGGATCTACCCTCGATGATGCCTGTGGAGAATCTTTTGATAAGGTGGCTCGTATGCTTGATCTTGGTTATCCTGGCGGTCCAGTTATAGAAAGGCTTGCCAGAGAAGCAAGAGATTCAGTTAGATTCAAGACCCCAATGAAACAAGACAAAAATCTAAATTTTAGCTTTTCAGGTTTAAAAACACAGGTCCTATACTATATAAAAAATAGAGGACTTATTAATGAAGATGAAAAAAAGGCCATCTGTAGAGGTTTTCAGGAGGCAGTGCTTGATCATCTTGTTGATAGACTCAATCTGTTTATTAAAACCTATAATCATAAAAGGTTTGTATTTGCAGGAGGTGTTGCTGCAAACAGATTTCTCAGAGAAGGACTTGAAAGATGGGCAAAAGATACTGGAAGACAGATTTTTATACCCTCTTTAAGCTACTGTACAGACAATGGTGCAATGGTGGCATTAAGAGGCCTACTTGTTTATAAAAAGAGGGGGCATGATGATTTGGGATTTAAAGCAGGTATATATTTAAAAAACCGTGCACCCTACACCTCTTGACACAAAAAATCAGGATGATTATTCTAATGTTGGTTCGACTGGATGGCCATCCGGTTGAAATTATTCAAGATATTTGTAAACGTTTAACTTATGAGGGAGGTGACAATGAAGCTGACAATATCAAGACCAAAGACAAGAGAACTTCTCTGGCCAAGGCTTTTTGACATAGAAAGGGAGTTCTTTAAAGACTTCTTTGACAACTTTGGACTGTCCACCGATATGGAGGAATGGAGTCCAAGGGCTGACATCTATGAAACCGATAAGGAGTATCGTATTACATGTGAGATGCCAGGGATGAATGAAAAGGATATTGATATCGAGCTCAAGGAGAATGTGCTAACCATAAGCGGTGAGAGAAAGCATTCTTCAGAGATAAAAGAAGAGAACTACCATCGTAGAGAGATCTACTACGGTACCTTCAGGAGGAGTTTCACCATTCCAGCAGAGGTTGATGTAAATAAGATCAAGGCAAAGTACGAAAATGGTATCCTCTCGATTACAATGCCCAAAAAGGAGGGTGCAAAGAGCAAGAAGATAAAAATCAACGTTTGATTAAAGACCTTATTCTGCCTGGATTTTTATCATAAAGGCGGCTCCGGAGAGATCTCCGAAGTCGCCTTTTTCTTTTACTAACTCTATGCTACATGCCATCTCTTCAAGATAACGTTTTACTATTGCAAGTCCAAGCCCTGTTCCTCTTGATTTTGTTGTAAAAAATGGATCAAAAATCTTATCAGCAATATTATCGGGGACACCTCGACCACTATCCACTACATATAAAACAAAGTAATATCTTTTCTCAACGAGTCTAATGAGTACCTTTCCCCCTTCACCCGCGGCATCACAAGCATTGGTCAAAAGATTGAAAAGTACGTCTCTCAATCTTTCTGGAGAGACCTTTGCCTTCTTTTTCACACTGTCTGGTAGATCCAGTATAAGATCAATCTTTCTGTTTTTACAGTATTGACTAAAGAATTTGTTCATCTTGAATAAAAGATCTATAAGGTTAATACTCTTAAGTTCAATATCAGTCGGCCTTGAGAAAGATAGAAATTCTTCTATCAGTCTGTCCATTCTGTCGGTCTCTTCATGAAGCATTTTTGCATACTCCTTCGTCTTTTGATTGCCCTTAAGATAGTATTCAAGATTCTCGATAACACCTTTTATCACACTCATAGGGCTTCTCAGTTCATGGGCAAGGGCAGCTGCCATACCACCCATTATCTGGAGGCGCTCTTTTTTGATAGCATTTTCAAGACTACTTTTGTGTTCAACATGTTCTTTCACCATGTTTAGAAACTCTTCTATTGATCTTTTTTCTTCGGTAGAGAAGCTTTCTGTCAGATTTTTGTTGCCAATACATACAATAGAATGGAGTTTCCCTGAAACGTTAACCTGATATATTAGTTGAAAATCAAGATGCTCTTTATTGCCCTCAATTAGATCTTTAAATAGGGGATCCTCCCTTCTTATAATCCTTTTGAGATCCTGGAGTGTAGATGGTCTGTAGAGTGAAAGCAGAAGTCCTTCTGGATTGTGCTGGTATTTGTACCAAAGCATCTTTGATGCCCTCTTAGTCGTCTCAAGCATTTCAAACAAAAGATCAATACAGGCCTCTGGTGATGATAACGATGAGCACTCTCTACTTAATCTTTCTATTGTGTTTTTAAATTTAAGACCTCTTCTATAGAGCATTTTAAAGGATAGCCATTCGATGATATTTCGAAGAGGGTCAAATAAAAGAAAGAGGATTATTGAGGCAACAAAAAGATTAAAAAGATCACCTACAGGTCCGAGTTCAGATCGAGAGGTAAAAAAGAGATAGTATAGTGTTGCCATGATAATGCTTGTTATTGCTACAGAAACGGCCCTTGTTGATATCTCTTTTAGATCTGGGAGGATCCTTTCATTGAGGAGTAGATAACAGAAAAAAAGGAATATGGTGGTGAGAAAAGTACCGGCTGGCAAAAAATGTCTATAATCATAAATACCTTCAATAATTAAAAGTATTAGTGTAACTAAAAAGAGTGTCCCCGCATATCGATACTTACCACTACCTCTAAATAGGGATATTGTCGGTTTTGTCCCTGATATAAATGCAATAATAGAAGAAGCAACAAACCACTCTTTCCCGAAACCTCTATGCCAGATAAAAAAGAGGGTTACATAGAGTATTGGGGTAGATGGTACCATAATCTTTAATGGCCATGAGAGTTCTTCATTATCAAGAATATCAATTCTTACTGATAGGAAACAAAAAGATAAAACAAATAGCAAGATCGATGAACCTCTTAAGACTATCCAGAGTTTGCCTGTCCACAGACCTGAGATTGAATATACCCCTAATGATAGACATAGAATTAGAAAGATATATATCCCCTTTTTCTGTCTTAATTTTATAAGTGCTGTAGCTGCAATGCCGAGATCAAAAAGCAGTGAGAGGACAAGGATGTGCCCCATATACTATCTCTTTTCTGGAACGGGCTTTTTGGACTTAATGTTCTTTTGAGATTTGTCCTGCTTTTTTGGTGCAGAGGCCTCAGTTTTATTTGGGGGCATCTTATTTTCATCTGATTTCTTGTTAGTTGCCTTCTCTTGAACTCTTGCAGGTTGCTGACTGGTGTTTACATTCTTGTTTTGTTTTGTTGTCTCTTTTGGTTTTGTGTTTTGATCCTTAGAGCCCTGTGATTTTTTTGTCTCGGTGGTTGTCTTAGAATTTTTTTCTGTTGTTTTTTCTTTTTTGGTTGTTTTTTTATCTGTTTTATTACCTACTTCAGTTGCAATAGAGATATCTTTGTCAACACCTTCAACCACAGATCTTGATGTGCTTGTGAGAATTGCCGATGTGATTGAGGTCAAAAAGAATACCCCTGCAAGGATACCGGTAATCTTTTCAAGAATGGTCTGAGCACCCCTACCTCCAAAGATATTCTGACCCATACCTCCAAAGGTTGCTCCCATTCCTCCCTCTTTGCCAGGTTGTATAAGGATTACAATAATTAACAGGATGCTGACAAAAACGTGGATAGTTATCACCAATGCAGTCATCTTACCTTCTCCTTTATTGAAATCTTTATAATCTCACTGAAAGAATCTGCTTTTAGACTTGCTCCACCAACAAGCACACCGTCGACAGATGGCAGGCTTATTATGTCTCTAATGTTGGATGGTTTAACACTTCCACCATATAGAACTGGCACCTTATCAGTTGAGTATCCAAGATCAGAAATTAGATTTTTTATCTCATTATGGATATCTTCAATATCCTTTTGTGTAGGAGTCAGTCCTGTCCCTATTGCCCATACAGGTTCATAGGCGATTATTGGTGAGTCACCACCTTCAAGAACTGCAAGAAGTTGATTTCTAACAATTTCTTTTGTCTTGTTAGCTTTTCTTTGATCTCCAGTCTCTCCAATACAGAGTATAGGGATAAGTCCAGCTTTTTTTACAGCCAGATATTTCTTTTTTATGATAGCTTCAGATTCACCAAAGATGTGTCTTCGTTCGGAATGTCCAACTATAACATACTTGCAACCACAATCTTTTAACATTGAACAAGAGATTTCGCCTGTATAGGGGCCAGATTCTTCCCAATGACAATTCTGGGCACCAAGTGATACTGTACTACTCCTCAAAATATTGTTAACAGCCTCCAGGTAAACAAAAGGAGGGGCAATCATAACTTCAATTTCAGTACGCTTCCCGACCACACCTGCTACAGAGAAGGCATTTTCAATTGCCTCTCGTCTTGAGAGATTCATTTTCCAGTTGCCAAATATGTAAGGTTTCATATCCGTGCCTTTGATAGTGCAACAAGGGCTGGTAGTGTATTGCCAGCTACCATCTCTAAGGCAGCACCACCACCTGTTGATATATGGTTTATTTTATCAGCATAACCGGCTTCGTGTACTGCCCGGCTGGAATCACCACCACCAACTATTGTTATGCCTTTTATTCTTGAAAGTATTTCGGCTATCTTAAAGGTCCCTTTTGCAAACAGTCTATTTTCGAATATGCCAAAGGGACCGTTCCAGAATACTGTCCTTGCGCCTTCTACAAGCTCTTCGATCCTTTCGACCGTTTTTGGTCCAACATCTACTCCCAAAAAATCGTCCGGTATATCAGGACCTTCTGTGGTCATTATCTTGTTATCTTCGATGGATCTTACAATAATGTGGTCAGAAGGAAGGACTATTTCCTTACCCCTTATCCTTGAAAGCTCAAGGAGTTCTTTTGCAGGCTCAAGCATACCACTTTCGAATGGGCTTTTGCCAATACTTTTCCCACAGGCTTTTAGAAATGTATATGCCATTGCACCACCAATTGCCATTGCATCACACCTTGAGAAGAGATTTTTGAGGATCATAAGTTTATCCGATACCTTTGCTCCACCAACAAGGACGATAAATGGTCTTGGTGGATTGTTGAGATAATCGTACAGAAAGTCGAGTTCTCTCTTTATGCAGAATCCTGCAAAACGGTCCTTAAGATCAAACTCAAAGGCAAGTGCGTAGACAGATGCATCCTGTCTATGGCATGTACCAAAGGCATCATTAACATATATGTCAGATAGGGTTGCCTCTTTTAATAACTTAGCAAATGCCCTGGATCCCTTTTTTTCGCCTGGATGAAATCTCAGGTTCTCAATCATGCATACATCACCCTTTTTAAGACCTCTTACCACAACAGATATGGTATCTGGATCATGTTCTGGTAAAAAGATTACCTCTCTGTTTAGTAACTCTGATAGACGAAGTGCAACAGGTTCAAGTGAGAGTGCGGGGACCTTTTTACCTTTGGGCCTTCCAAGGTGTGAAACAATTATAAGTTTGCCATTTTCTCTGAGGATATGTTTTATTGTTGGCAGGACCGCCTTAATCCTTGTATCATCCCTTACACTTTTACCATCAAGAGGTACATTCAGGTCGGCCCTCAAAAGGACCCTCTTTGATTCAACTACAGCATTTTCTATAAATTTTATGTTCAACTTCATATATGTTCTGCCATATATTGTGCTACATCAAGCATTCTATTGCAAAAGGCAAACTCATTGTCATACCATGCAATTACCTTGACCATCCTCTCTTCTGTAACAACTGTAAGATTACCATCCACAACAGCAGAGGCTGTATTACCTATCAGATCACATGAAACAAGCGGCTCATAGGTGATATTTAGTATTCCCTTAAGTTCTGATTCAGATGCCTCTTCGAGTATAAGGTTAACCTTATCTGCATTTGTATTGTTTTGAACAATCGCTACAAGATCGATCAGAGAGACATCAACAACAGGTGTCCTGATGGATAGGGCAAAGAATCTACTTGCGATTTCTGGTAGGACCTCCTTAAGTGCCCTGTTTACCCCTGTAGATGTTGGGATCATACATAGTCCAGCAGCCCGTCCCCTTCTTGGATCATTTTTGTGGTAGGTATCGAGGAGTGTTTGATTGTTTGTATAAGAGTGTACAGTGGTCATCTGGGCCATCTCAATTCCGAGTTCATCATCTATTACCTTCAATATGGGGGCAATACAGTTAGTTGTACAGGAGGCATTAGAGATTATCCTGTCGTTATCAGGATCTATAGAGCTGTGATTTATTCCAAATACAACAGTACGGTCAGCATCTTTGCAGGGTGCTGATATAAGTACATATTTTGCTCCATTTTTAATATGTAAAGAGGCACTCTGTGCATCTGTCATCGTTCCGGTACACTCCATGACAAGATCAACACCAAGATCACTCCAGTCTGGTATGCCTTCCTTTCTATCATCTAATATCTGTATCCTATTGTTGCCAATAAGTATGGAGTCATCACTTACAATAACATCGTGGTTGAATTTCCCATATACTGAATCGTATTTTAAAAGATATGCTACGTTGTCAACCGATGTAATATCCTTTAGAGCAACAATCTTGATATCCGGGAAACGACCATTAAAATAGGCCCTTATTATTCCCCTACCGATTCTTCCAGCACCATTTATTGCAACCCTTAACACAGAGACTCCATGCTCTATATTTTTGAAGGCAACTTTATAGTATCACTCAAAGGTTGTCAAGGAGAGGGCCTCAAAGGGTCTAAGAGGTTGACTATAAATGCATTGGTTGATATATCGATATGTTGTGAATAAAAAGGTACTTGTAGCTGAAAGTAATCCAAAGGACTTAAAACTCCTTGAAATAGGCCTTAAAGAACAGGGTTACGATGTAATAACATCGACCAATGGGCTTGATGCACTTGAAAAGATTCAGCTTGTAAAGCCTGATGCAGTTATTCTAAGTACAGGATTAAAAGAGTTAAAGTGGAATGATTTGGTAAATAAGGGACATTCTGTATCATCTGATCAAATAAAATACATTCTTATTATAGATGTTGGTCATGAGTCGCTGGTAGAGCGAGAGAACAATGTAGAGCTAGATGGGATAACATATAAACCGATTATTATTAAAGAGGTAGACAGGGTTCTTCAGGAAGCCTTTATATCAGACATCTACAGAGATGGTAAACGACTATTAGAGCGGGAGATTGAAGGCAAATTAGACGACATCGGTGTAGTTGATCTGCTTAATATTATTGAAACTTCACACGGTAAAAGTGGCACAATCAAGATTACAGATAAAGATGGCAGGACTGGTAAGATACATTTTAAAGATACTAAGGTTATAAATGCATTTTATGGTGATTTTTATGGCATAAAAGCAGTAATTGCACTATCAAAGTTAAGGGAGGGTGGGTTTAAAATAAGTCCTGAGCTCGATGAAGATGTGGTGGATCACATCGATCTATCCACAAGCGCATTAATAATGGAGTGTCTCACTACAGAGCTTGACCAAGATGAGACATCATCAGCTCCATCAGATATAGCTCAGTTAGAAGAGGCTGAGGTGGATCAAAAGATAATTGCATCTGAAGTTGCAGATAAACTAATAAAAGAGGCAGAAGAGCAGGAATTACAGGAAAAAAGAGTAAAGCCACTCTATGAAGCTGATTCAGATTCGACAATTCATACCCCCTCTGATAGCAAAAGTGCACGCTGGATGATCCTGGCAATGTTGGTAGTTATTGCCATGGTCCTTCTGGTCTTTGGACTGTCAAAAAAGGGTGAGAAAAACAACCCCGAAGGCAGAGAATACAGCAAAGTCTTATTGCAAAAAAAGACCTCTAAAGACACAAAAAAGATTGCTACAATAGAAGACAAAGCAGACCAGGATGTAGTTACAACTACTCTTTCGGTGGATGAAAACACAAAGGGTCAAAAAGAGTTAAATCTAAATCAGGATATTGAAGAAAAAAAGCAGGTCTTGACAAATAAAAATGCAGAAGAAAAACATGCCTCTAAGCAGGTCAAAGAGCTACAGGCTGCAAATAGTTCTACTACGAATGATGAAGGGCAAAACAAGGCAGTTGAGATAGAAAAGATGCTAAAAGAGGCCTCGAGGCTTTACGATCTTGGTTCTTTAAAGCGCGCAGAAATGTTGTACAAAAGGGTTCTCAGTATGGATCCTTCTAATTTTTTTGCCCTCCTTGGTATGGGAAAGGTTTTGATGGATACCGATAGAAACGAAAAGGCAAAGCACTACTTAAAGAAGGCAGAGAGGATAAGGCCAAGATATCCCGATCTGCTTCTGGCACTCGGTTCCTACTATCAATTTACAAAAGATAATAAAGAGGCATTGAAATACTATCAGATGTTCTTAAAATATGCCCCAAAGAACCATAAAGCAAGAAGGGATGTAAAACTTGTAGTTAAAAATCTAACGAGTAAAAAATGACCATAAATAATGTCTTAGAACAACTGAAAGATAGGCTGAAAAATTTTATTGAAAAAAAAGGATTGAGGAATTCAAGACAGAGGATGGCTATTTTAGAAATTATTTCAGATATGGATGATCATTTTTCAATTGATGAGCTGTATCAAAAGACCAAATCTATCTACCCACAGATTGGATATGCCACAATCTACAGGACTGTAAATCTGTTTGTTGATGCTGGTATTCTACATCGGAGAAACTTTCACAATGACAGCCCTATATATGAGATAATCCTTCAGCAGGATCACCATGATCACATTATATGTCTTGGTTGTGGCAAGATAATAGAATTTAACAACGAACGGATGGAAAGGATCCAGAATTATATTGCAAAACAGTTTAACTTTGAACCAAAATTCCATCGTTTTGAGATGTATGGATACTGTGAAAAGTGTAAAAAGGAGAATTAGATGGCGCAGATTGTAAGAGAGACAAATCTTGAAGGCTTAGAATTGATCGGAAGAGGTAAGGTTAGAGACATCTATGCAGTTGATGAGTACCTGTTAATAGTTGCAACCGACAGGATAAGTGCTTTTGATGTGGTCTTTAATGAGCCAATACCCTATAAGGGGATAATTTTAAACCAGATATCACTATTCTGGTTTAATATGACATTAGATATAGTCGAAAATCATTTAATTACTGCAGATGTAAGTGAATATCCTAAAGTGCTGGATAGATACAGAGATATTCTTGAAGGCAGGTCAATGCTTGTTAAAAGATGCATGCCCATACCTGTTGAATGTGTTGTAAGGGGCTATCTTGCAGGTTCTGGCTGGAAGGATTATAAAAAAAGTGGCAGTATTTGCGGGATAGAACTACCAGAAGGGCTTGTGCTCTCACAGAGATTACCGGAGCCAATATTTACACCAGCCACAAAGGCAGAGGCCGGTCTTCACGATGAAAACATTGATGAAGAAAGCACAAAACAGATCATAGGTGAAGAAAACTTTAATATTATAAAAGAGCTCAGCCTGAAATTATACAGATTTGGTAGCAATTATCTTGAACAGCATGGAATCATTCTTGCGGACACAAAGTTTGAGTTTGGATTTTATAACAACAGGATCATCCTGATCGATGAGTGCATGACACCAGACTCATCAAGGTTCTGGCCAAAAGATGGGTATAAGGTGGGCGTTGAACAGAATAGCCTGGATAAACAATATTTAAGAAACTGGCTTGAGAGTCTTGATTGGGATAAAAGACCCCCTGCACCTGCCTTACCTGAAGATATTATTAAGGAGACCCAGAAGAGATATCTCGATATAGCAAAAAGGATAACAGGTGAGGATCTTGTGGAAAGATATGGTCTTTTTATTTGATCTTTGTTATCAACTTAAGAAAGTCTTTTGGTTCAATAAAGCCATTAAGGCTTAGATCCTTAAGATATTTTCCGCTGCTATCAAAAAATGCAACATATGGTAGACCACTGAATTCATATTTTTTACTCAGTTTATCAATCTTTTCGTTCCAGTTTGTGCAATCGATCCTTGCTGTGATGAAACGTCTTTTTAGTTCTTTTTTAACCTCTGGATCTGAGAAGGTCTTTTCATCGAGCTCCTTACAGGCAGTGCACCATGTTGCATAAAAGTCTATCATCAAAGGGCGGTTTTGAGATTTTGCAAGTTCTATTGCCTTCTGTTCATTGTCTATCCAGACAATCTCTTCTGATCCTGTATGAATGCTACGACCGGCAAAAAAACCGACAATCATAAATAAACCAATAGAAAGAAAAAGTGCATCGGCAACAAGAAGAATTTTCTTAGACCTATTCCAGTCAAAAGAGACAGATAGTGGGGTTAAGAGTAGAGATTTCAGTGTCAGGTGTTCTCTGTGTATAAGAAGATTTAACAGAAGTGCAACGATTACCACAAAAATTCCTGCAATCAGATATTGATAGGATTTTACAAATATATCATCGAGTGGCTGAAAGACATTTTTTAGAAAGTAAAGACCTGCTGCAAGTATGATAACTCCGAGAATGCTGTGTATGAGTTCGGTCCATTTACCGGCCTTAGGTAGAGATACTGAAAAGGTCCCCACAACAATAAATAAAAGTCCCATACCCATTGAAAAGGTAAACATATAGATGAAACCAAGGAAAATGTCCCTGCTTGTGGCAATAAATGTAAGTACAGAACCCAGCACAGGTCCAGTGCAGGGTGCAGCTATGAAGCCTGCAACAAGGCCCATCATAAAGGCTCCTCCATAACCCTTGCCTCCAACTTTATTAAGTTTCTGTTGTAATGATATAGGTAGCCTTATTTCATAGAGACCAAAAAGTGAGAGGGCAAAGATGAAAAAGAGTAAAAATATGCTCCATACAACGATGGGATTTGACATAAAAGATCCGAAGATAAAGCCAAAATAGGCCGAAAGTACACCAAGTATAGAGTAGGTCATTGCAATCCCTAAGACATAGATCAGTGACAGAATAAATCCTCCAAGGATACTCTTCGACTCCCTTGCCCCAAAGACACTGACAGTTATAGGGATAAGAGGGTAGACACATGGTGAAAGACTCGTTGCAATCCCTCCAAGAAATATAAATAAAAGACCCAGATTATGCCCTTTAGACGAAGAGGCAGCAAATGCTGGCCATGCTGCAAAAAGTAAAAAAGAAAAAATACCTACAATTTTGATAGCAGGGAAGATCCTTTTTGTTATCATTTTATTTCTCATATTGAATTTAAGGATGATAACATTAAATTGTAAAATAGTAAAGCATAATGGACTGATAAGATGATCTGTTAATTGCAGAAGTTTTAAATAATCTGTTTTGTACCGTAAGTCAACATGGATTTAAAGATAATGACTCTATGCCTTAAAATAGAAAGTGGCCCAAAACCTATAACAAAACATAGAAGTTGTTAAGCTGGAAGTTA
>CAYSBA010000005.1:0-1596 GCA_964429075.1 uncultured bacterium | reverse complement strand
TAAAACTAACTTATGTTGGAGATAGAGGTTTTGAGAGAATAGATGATTACCAAGTTAAGTGTATACATTGCTAAATTACTAAGTAGAATTATTCATAGGTGACACTCATAGTCTCTTCTCATATTGACATTGTTTACTGATGTATCGGTGGGTTTTACAAAACCATCTGTAGGAGTCGCACTTGCACCTGCAGGGTTAGCTGTTGTGTTTGTATCTTTTACTGTGTAATTGAGTGTTTTAAGGTCACTACAGGATGTTGCAGGAAACCCTGATGAGGGAAATCTATAGGCAGCAATCTGACCTGCGAGATCTTCTGAATAGTATACACCAGAGCCTGCAATTGTGCCGTCCGATAATTCAAGGGCATCATTAAAGTAATCAAGAGATCCCTTTTTAATCTGGGTTGCCCACTTTATACCGCCATCTCTGTCCATCCTTATCAGCGTGCTATACCAGTCTTCATCACCCTTTTCGTAGTATCCAGCAAGGAGTGCTCCTCCATCACTGGTTGGATTGGCATTGAGGGGTTCACTGGTTACATCAGCAATGCCAAATTTTTTTTGCCATATGATTGAACCATCATTACTATCTACTTTAACAATCCAATTAGATTCATTGTAGTCCATTTCAGGGTCTTCGAGGATTCCAGGAATCAGATAATTCCCATCTGAGAGGCCTTTTATGGTCCATGTACCTTCAGCATCATCATCACCATAATAGTTCTGCCAGATGATTGATCCGTCAGAGGAATTTAGCTTCAAAAGTAGCACATCCGATACTCGATTCCCGAAAGAGTTGGTAGTTGCACCGGCAACCACATTACCTGATTTGTCAAAAAATACCCCTGCTGAAAACTCACCATAAGCTTCATCCTGGGGAGCATCATCACCTTCGGCTCCATAGGCCATCTGCCAGAGTATATTGCCATTTTTGTCCAGTTTTACAACCCATATATCTGCACCTCCACTCCCAAAGGATTTTGTACCGGCTGCAAAAACAATAGATCCATCATCAGCAATATCTACCGTGGTTGCCTGCTCATCCTTGTTGCCACCATAACGATTCTGCCAGACAATATCTCCATTAGACGAAAATCTAACAACCCATGCATCAAAACCTGAAGCTCCGAAAGACTGAGTCCATCCTACTGCCACAAAACCGCCATCATCGGTTGCAACCACATCGATCAGCATATCGTCCTTTCCCCCGCCAAGGGTTTTGGCCCATAGTAGATTCCCATTTTTATCCAGTTTGATCACCCCGGCGTCTCCATAGTCACTGCAACTGTAAGAGATGGTGGTCCCCACGATAACAAGATTACCATCTTTTAGCTCTTCGGTGTTCTCAAACTCCTCTTCACTGAAGCCACCGAAGAATGCAAGCCATGAGTCATTGTTTTTCTTGGAAGTATCACCGAGCTCAACCCCGCCATTCGGGCTACAGTTCTCAGGCTCATCGTTTTCGCAGGAGCAGTGACTCAGAGACAAAAATAGCCCCGCAAGGATGATACAAAGGAATTTTTTCATATCCTCCTCCACAAAATTGGTGTAATTATATAATCTTATACACTTGTTATAACTAAAGTCAAATATAAAC
>CAYSBA010000004.1:15318-16082 GCA_964429075.1 uncultured bacterium | reverse complement strand
GTACTATAGTTAGTAAAAAGACTCTCCTTAATAGACTTAAGGAAATTATTATTTCTACACAAAATAAGAGATGGATCTTAAGGAAGGATAAAAACAAAAGAGAGACATTTTCAATTGGTCCATTTGTGGTAAGTATAAATTCGGCAGATAGTGCTAATGGATTAAATCTACAACTGCTTATGCCGGGTGGAGTACACCTTGAAGTCAAAAATACTGCAGGATTTTCAAAACTGCTCAACCTGATGAAAACAAGATGTATTGATGGGCTTAATCCACTTCAAACGGCAAGGATAATTGATAGTTCTGGAGGAAAGATCTGGACATCCACAGGGAGAAACACAACAGGAGCCGGTCTACAAACTTCACCAGTAAATTTTCCCTATGCCTTCAACGTTATGATGGATCTTTTATTTGAACCATCCTTGGATGAACAGAATCTCGAATTCTGTAAGATCAAACAGCTTAATATCCTGCAGGCCTTAGAAGAGGATCCGTTCACAAGGGCATTCAGACTTGCAAGAAAGGCGCTTTTTGGTTCACATCCCTATATATTTGATGTGGATGGGACAAAACATAGCATCCTCTCTGCAGATCTCAGTGGGATAAAAAGTCACCATGAAAAGTTATTATCAACCAACAGGATTGCAATAAGCATTGACGGTAATGTTGACAGAGTGCTCCTGGAGGCAATCTTAACAAAGACATTAAAAAGGATCCTTCAAATGGACAAAAAAGATTACCTTAAAAAGACCAATATTAACTAC
>CAYSBA010000004.1:0-15308 GCA_964429075.1 uncultured bacterium | reverse complement strand
ATTAACTACTTTTATAATAAGTATTACTACCAGTACATGGATAGACAGCAGAGCTATCTTGTCATAATTCTGCCAGGGTTTAGTCTGTTTGATAAAAGGAGATATCTACTCGACTGCATTATATCTATATGTAATCATATGAGTGGGCCTCTATTTTCTTATTTAAGAGACAAAAAGGGACTTACATATTCTGTTGGACTAATTTCTCATCTGGGTATATCTGGAGGCTATCTTGCCTTTTATGGTTCTACTGAAACAAACAGAATAGACAGGCTCTTAGAAAACTATATCTATATCATTGATGAGCTATCAAAGGGGTTAAGAATAGATAGAAAGGTATTTGAGGATATAAAAGAATCACTATCTGGGGCATCTAAAATAGAGCTTGACAGTGGCAGGGCAAGGGTTGAAAATAGTGCTTCAACTTTACTCTTCTACAACGACCCATTTGAATATGAAAGATTGTCAGATATTTATCACAGCCTAAAATTTGATGATTTTCTTGAAGTCTTAAGATCTCTATTAGACATAAATAAGGCATCATTTGGGGTTGTTGGCAAAAAAAAGCCACTCATCGGAGCGTTCATTGATGTTAGCTAAAAGATTGGGTACAATCCTTCTGTTTATGTTATCTTTCCTGATCTGTTCTACTTTGACAGGAAAAGAACAATCCTCCTGTGTCTCCTTTATATTTACCACAAAAGAACAATTCAGATCACAGGTTGCATCGTCACTATATCAGCTCTCAGTCGAACTGGATAAAAGGACAAGCATTGATCTATGTATGAATCCTACGTATATTAAAAATATAGGTCCAGATACAGTAAAACAGCCACTTTTATTTATTATCAGGCGGATACCAACAGACAGAGAGATAAACTTTTTGATACGATACATAACAGCAGGGGGTATGATATACTATGAAGGATTTTCTGATAATAGAGACAGCTGGCTTTCCAGACTTGCAGGGCTTGGAGAATTCAGGCCAATTGATGCTGAGTTTGTGTTGTTTAAGACCTTTTATCTGCTTGATACCCTCTATTCAGAGAATGGTCCTCTTACAAAAACAGAAGGTCTTTTCTATGGCAAGAGATTATCACTGATCTATCTGAGATCCCCACTATTGAGAAGTCTTGAGACAGATTTTACTGGAGGCTTTGTCAATCCTGTAGCCGGTGATCAAAGAAGAACCAGAGAGATGATAATAAGGAGCCTTATAAACATCGTTATGTATTCGCTCTGCTTAAATTACAAGGACGATGCTGTTCACATACCGTATATACTTAAGAGACGAAGATGAGCACTCAGACAACACTTACAGAGGTACTCTTAAATCCCATTACATCCTATCCAGTATGGCTACTTTTATCAATACTACTTATAATATCTGTATTTTTTAGTATAAAGGATCTCAGGGATTCTGAAGAGGGTCTTTTACTATATTTAATCGGTGGCATAAGATTGCTAACCACTATTTTAATATCTGTTTTGTTATTAAGACCAGCTATAAAACACTCCTTTGGCAGATTCGGAAAGGCAACTGTTGCGGTTCTGTTGGACGACTCAAAAAGCATGGATCTAAAATTCAACAAAACCACAAGATTTGAAGAGGCAAAACAACTTATAAATTCATTAGAGGTGTTAAACAAAAGAGATCTAAAAGTAGACTACTATATATTTGATAGTAAAACCTATGCTCTAAAAACAGCAAATCTTTCACCTGAGGGCACCAGAACAGATATCGTTGGTTCGATAAGATTCGTTCTTAAT
Source organism: uncultured bacterium (assembly GCA_964429075.1). Taxonomy (GTDB): domain Bacteria; phylum CAYSBA01; class CAYSBA01; order CAYSBA01; family CAYSBA01; genus CAYSBA01. Next base: position 13,538 of record CAYSBA010000004.1, on the reverse strand, counting down.
AAATACAAAAAAGATGAATTAGCAGCACTTGTGCTATTTACAGACGGTGAACATAATACAGGACCCTTAGGACTTCCTGAAACCATACCACCTATAAATGTGATCCTGTTTAAGGACAATCATCCTGATATATCTATCTCACCAACAGAACTTGAGACCTTTGGTTTTGTGCACAATACCAAGTCTGTAAGACTAAAGTTATATCTATCTGGTAAAAAAAACACAACGGCAACTATTTTTGTTAAAGATAAAGATTACAAAACAGTTGTTACCAAGCATATTGAACTAAAAAGGGGTAAAAATTATGTTGATGTCGATATAAAACCATCTATCAAAGGTGTCTCTATTTATAAGGTTGAAGTGGAGTCACCACTTGTAGAATCAAACTACTCTAACAACTCAGCATATTTTAGTATAAATGCCACAAGAGACAGGATAAGGGTACTTCACATTGCAGGCTCACCCACATGGGATGTAAGGTATCTGAGAGATTTTTTATTTGAGAATCCAAACGTTGATCTTGTCTCTTTCTTTATCTTAAGGACAGTAGATGATGTACTTATGGCATCGGATAGAGAGATCTCCCTGATTCCATTCCCGGTTGACGAGATATTTAGAAAAAGGCTCTTAAGCTTTGATGTCCTTATCTTTCAGGATTTTGATTATATTCCCTACGGGATTGCCCGGTATCTTAATAGGATTAAAGAATTTGTTGAGGGTGGAGGATCTTTCCTTATGATTGGTGGCAAGCGTTCTTTCTCTGATGGTATGTACTTTGATACACCTGTAGAAGATATCCTACCGGTTAGTCTTCTCAGGAATAATTCATACACCCCAAAAAGGATAACACCAGTTGTAAACAGCAGGTTAAGCTGGCACCCTGTATTAAGAGGGCTTGATTTATCAGCCCTGCCATATATTCAGGGGTATAATGCGGTTTTGAGTGTTAAAAAGGATGCAGAGGTCCTGTTATCCACAGAGAACAACCATCTGCCCCTGATTGTACTTGGTAAAAAGGGAAACGGCAGGAGCTGTGCAATATTAACAGACGGTATGTGGGAGATACGTTTCAAATCCATCCTGAATGGCAACAGCAGGGATGTATACGGCCATCTATTTAACGCTCTTTTGAAGTGGCTTATAAAAGATCCTGATATGGACCCTGATAGAATAGATTATGATGTTGTAGCTGAAAAATCTCATTCCAAAATCAATTTTGTTGTATTCTCTAATCCCAACAAAAGTGTTGAAGTCTCTCTTATGAATCTTTATACAAAAAAGGAGACTATACAAAAGATTGAACTTGACAGGTTTGGTATATATAGAGGATCCTTTCAGGTAAAGGATGATGGATATTACATGCTCAAGATCAAATCAACCACGGCTGAACGATTAATAAGAATCTTCCGTTTTGAGAAAGAAATGTCCCGAGATGATGCCGGCAGAAAACGTTTTATAGATACTATAAGAGAAAGAGATGGAATCATACTAAATCCATCACAATTTGACATTGCCAGCATCAAAGTCTCAGATACAAGACCCTTTATAGAGACAGGGTCAGAAGTAAAACAGATCTGGAATTTATGGCTGGTTATCCTTGCCATAATTCTCCTTTTTTCAACAGAATGGGCTATACGAAGGATGTCTGGATACAGATAGTTCAAAATGTATAACCCATGCCAAGAGCTGCTCCAATACTCCTACCTGAAAGATAAACATCACCTAAGGGATCAAATAGTGGATCAGAAGGGGTGTAAAGGTTACTGTCAATTAGATGAAGCTGCATTGCACCGCTGAAAAATAGACCAGATCCCTCTTTAAGCTGCAAACTGAAACCCATCCCAACGACCCATTTTGAGGGGAAGATTACCTTAGGCACAGAGGTTATTTTTTCCTTCATTGGCGAATTCTTTCTCTTTATTGCAAAGATAAGATATAAGTTATCTAAGAGCTTTATATTTATGCCAAATGTAACATTTATCGTATCTTTCAGCTTGAAGAGCTCGTAATCACCTGTTGGCATCACTGTATCTAAATCTCCAACGAGGACATACCTTATCCTGGGTGGTTCAAAGGACCCTGACCATTTTAGATACTCTACATCAATGCCAAGAGCAACATCTTTTAAATTAAAACCAGCGGCCATCTCAAAGGTGGAAGGCGTAAGATAGTCTGTACTTTTAAAACCGATCAGTGCAGTATCCTTAAGTTGTGAGTAACTGAGATCAGCCACAATGTTAAGCGATACGTCCATCTGTACCCTGTGTCTGTATGCAAAGGAGGCCCAGAACCTGTTGTCTCTGTATGATAGTCCTAAGATTGGAGATGCGATTATTGGCATATAGGAATTAAACTCTCCATTCTCCAAAACATACTGATCTATAGATAGCCGTAATCCACCCCCACTTACCGCAATTAGAAGCTTTGCACCTATTCCAATGTATAACCTTTCTGTTAATGCTGTTGAGAGAGCCAAAACACCATCAAAACGATGGTATGCATTGTCCGGACCATATACAGAAACTGCTGTATATGGCAGGACTCTGACCCTTGTAATCCATTGATCTGCAAAGTAGATAGCAGCTCCGAGTATAAAATCCTTTTTCAAGATTGAGATTGGTAGAGAAATCCCCCAGAATGTCCCTGCAACATCAGGATAATCCATATTTATATGGTTAAGCTCTATATCCTGATGAAATCTTCCATATGAAAAAAACAATGAATATCCATCGCTATCTGAGAGTACAGAGGGGTTTCTTGGCAGTTGACAGAGGTCTGAATATACTGTTCTTACAGATCCTTCACTGACATCCAGAGGACAGAGTGAGAAATCATAAAGAGGTGTTGCATGGATGCTCATCTGGAAAAGACAAACAAACAGATATACAACTATAATGCATCTTCCCTTAAACATTCTATTTCAGACCTGCAGAAAGAGTTATCCAGATAAAACCACCCTCAGCCCATACCCTTTCTACACCAAATATCCTGCTTTTTGTAATAAAGGATAAATCCTGTTTACTGATTGGTACAGCATTATCTATAGAGACAGAAGGTCTGAAGGGTTCCATGTAAACTCCTTGCGCCCCAATAGAAAGACCGAATCCACTTCTCTCTATACCTATTCCAAGACCGATTATATGTTTATTGTTGTCAATAAGTGTGGGGGATGTGGCCTCTGTTGTAAATCCCGGCACATAGGCATAACCAATCTGTGTGTTTATTTTAATACCCCCAATATCCCCATGCCACCAGATACCAAAACCCGGAATTATAATGTCCCTGAAAGATATCTCATCTGGCAAAGTATCTATTTTTTTAAGTCTTGAAGATATCACATCTGTTACATAGGCATTTATATTCAAGACACCGCCATCGTACAGTGACCAGCGTTGATATTGAATGTCCAGAGCGATTTTGAAATCACCCTTTAAGTCCTTTGAAACAGACAATCTGTAGACTGATGGGGTATAAAAGGTATCTGCCATAAGTCCAAAGGTGATCCTGTCTCCATAATAGTCTACAAGGACCATATTTTCAATCGGTATCCAGCTCATATGTCTGTAAGACAACCCGATATTTAGATCCCATTTTGTCAGCAAAAGACCAAAAATTGAACTTACAGTACCTCCGAAATCCTCTTCAACCCAGGGATTGAAACCACCTCTATAGGCAGTTCTTACATCAATCCATCCATTCAGAAAGGTCCCATAGTTTATAGAAAGGCCCAGGGTTAACCAGTTGAGCAGCTTTATCGATATAGCAGGGATCAGCATGATCCTATCGAGTCTGTCCTGAAAATAAAGAAAACGAGGCTCATCAATGGTCTGCATTATCATATGGATGGTAAAGGGTGTTGTCATTAAGAAACCAAGAGTTATTCTATTTTTGAGATTTTTTTGTAGCCTTAATGGTATAACAAGCCCCAATCCAAAAAGATTTGAATTGCCAGAGATACTTTTTGATCTGTTAAAACCAGAGACAAAACCACCAGTTCCTAACATAAGTTCAAGATGTCCTTTTTTTGATGTAATCGAAGCAGGATTAAAGTATGCCCATACAGGGTTACCCTCTATTGAGGCACCAACTATATTTTCCACACCCCATCTACCGGCTCCAAAGTCAAAGACTGAGGCATAGGAGATATCAAGACTGATAGTAGAAATAATACATAGAAACAGGCATAAAGTTATCCTGAGCCTCATTTCTCAGGACCAATAGAAGATCTTACATAATCTTTTACATTCATGGAATTCCAGTTTACATCGCCTATAAACCTTGCCACCTCTCTTCCATCAGATCTGATAAGATAGGTTTCTGGATACTGGACTGTGCCAAGTGATGCAGCAACATCACCTCCTTTATCCCAGAGTACTTCAAAAAAAGGCCAGGTGCTACCAAAAAATCTTTTTACCTCAAGAAATGAATCGTTAACTGAAGCTGCTACTACCCTGTAACCCTCTTTTATAAACTCCCTTGAAAATGTATTAAGTGATGGCATCTCGAGTCTGCAGGGCTCACACCATGATGCCCAGAAATTCAGTATAAGTGGTTTACCACCAGAGGTTTTCAACCCATATGGTTTTTCATCTTTATCTTTTAACTTAAGATCCGGAATCGGTCTTGGAGGATCTTTGAGAAGGACTCTGTAAAACAATACAGGACCCTCCTTTTTGAAGGTAATCCAGTTCAGTGATACAACAACAATTAATATAACAAGTGAAACTGATATCCTGCCAACTCTATTCAATAGCATGCTCCATGACAACTACCAACTTCTATATCAGATACACTTTCTACAGGTGTATCTAAAAATGGATCTTTTATAAAATGCTCCCATACTATACGTTCCTTATAAACACCCTCTGTATAATTGTCCAGACAGTCATGTACCATGTGACTCGCCTCAACTTTTAATTCACTTGTCTGTGTTAATCCTGATGTTATGTCTTTTTTATTGCTTGTCTGAGACAGGCTAACTGTTTCACTATCAAGGGTAAATGTATTTTTCGTGTTATTTCCATATATCTTTTCTATTACACTGTAATAGGTCAGTGGATCACCATCTGGATCGTAGGGGAGAAATCTGTAAGAGAGTCGTAGTCTTCCAAGTGCATAAATACTACCAGAGCTATCGGTCATACATACCGATGGTCCACCTTCAACAATATCAAGATGTTCATCAAGAAAAACAGGGGGTGAATTGGTCGGAACTATAATTATACCAGCCCCTTCTTGATTACCATCAGGATCTACCAGATCAATGTAAAGTATAAAACCATCATTTATTAGGTTAGAGTTACTTGATGATACAATGATCTTCTGAAAAGGCCACTGTCCCTCTTTGCTAACCTCTGGAACCAGAGGGGATTCGACTCTCCATTCACCAGTGACTGCATTATTTTCAGGATCTTCAAAGAATGGGTGTGATAATTCCTTATCCAGATCAATCTCAACAGAGTATTTATTACCAAAATATCTATGTTGTACCAAAATCTGCCAAGGGAGCTGCAACTCTGGCGCTTCACTCAGAATCTGTGTATTAATGACCTTCGTATAGTTTTTTTGCCAGGGTGTAGTTATAACTACCTCTATTGAATAATCACCAGATAACCTTGAACCATACGGTACTACTATTCTGAAACTAAAGAAGCTATCATCTACAACATCTGTTACAATGTCTGCCTGGTTCTGTGGGTCAATCAAATCAAGTGAAATGCCATCAACAATGCCTTCAGGATCAACACCAACAGTTATGTATGCTTCACATAATAGGTCTTCTGGGTAACAGTGATAATTAATACTCTCTGGATATTCCAGATCTATCTGTTCAGATTTTATATCTGCAACAATTGTTACATTTTTAGTATCAATGCCACCATAGCTATCCTTTGCTGTTATCTTTATAGTATAGATACCACTTACATCTGGTGAGGTCTTCAGACGGGCAACTTTTCCGTCTGTTTCCAGTGTGTAGTCCTGTGAAGGTGCATCCTCAACATCCCAGGCTATATCAACAGGATCACTGTCAGGATCCTCTACGTCTACATTTATTGTAATCTCATGTCCTGGTACGGTGTATATTGTTTGATCTTGTAGAATAATCTGTGGATTGCTGTTTTCCACCGATAACTTTTTGAGTTTTGTGGCAATTATACCTATCGAATCGTTTGCATCAACTCCCACTTCATATTCTGCATGAGGGACATCCGGCACAATGAAGAAATTGGACCCTTCAAAACCCCACAGTGGTTCATCATTTTCTGGAATACTATTGAGGTACCATCTGAATGTGTGTTCTTTCTCTGGATAGAGCAGAGTTGCAACAAACGATGCCCTTTGACCAAGTCTTATAGAATCTGGACCCAAGATATCAATCAGCCCAGATCTAACATTTATAAGAGTAGTGTCACTGTCAGATTGTCCCATTCTGTCTGTTACAGTTAACCTATATCTATAGTCTCCTTCAGAATTACATACAACCGATAGAACAGAATTTTCAGATGTTGCTGGACTGCATTTTTTACTATCTACCAGCTCCCATCTGTAAGTTAATCTATCTCCATCTGGATCGATACTATTTGAGCCGTCGAGCAGGACAACCCTTCCTGTAAGTGTCTGATGATCAGGGCCTGCATCGGCAACTGGTGGCAGGTTAATACAGCCACCAAGGATCAGGCTCAAAGAAAGCAATCCTGTTATTAGTCTCAATGATGATAAGATGGTCCCAATAACCTGGGCAACCACACATTGAAGTGTGTCCTTCATTAAAGATCTCCTTCTGCAGAAAGTGGATCTTGTCTATCTTTAATACCGAGTCATATGGATTACCAAATCTATTAAAACCTCCTGTAAGATATACATAGTTGTCACCAATCACAGTGTCGTAGTTATGTCTTTCCTGTATCTCTGTACTTTCAAAGGTGATATTCTTTGGATCAAACAAAAGACTCTCAAATGAATCATTATCACTAAGACCGAGCAACAATAGTCTGTTGTTCAGGGGTATAAGATTGATCTCTTTTTCAAATGTAACAGAAAGATATATCTTTTTATGGGATGTATTATCAAGTGTCAGAATTTCAAGTGTCTTTGATGACTCTGAATCAACTCCACCAAGTACTATTAATCTGTTATCAAAAATGATACTTCCATGATCGTAGCGCGGAACAATCATATCTGATACACTTTTTATTCTGCCATCCCTATTATAGAATGTTATATCTGTTATTGTCTCTCCATTTATCTTTCCTCCGCTTACTACAACATCTCCATCCTCTGCAAAACATACAGAAGCATTATCAGGAACATTTATGGTCTTTGTTAAAAGGGAAAGATCAGGTCCTATACTCCATAGAGATTTACCATCCCACCAGTAAAGATTGCCATCTGTCCTGGCATTACTTTTCCCTAATGCCAACTCTTTTTTTTCTAAAAGATTCAAAGAGTATGGATCAATAAGGGCTATAGATTTGTCTCTTTTACTGTAAACCAAGAGCTTCCCGTCTTTAAATGTGCAATCACAAACATCAGTAATAGTGAGATCAGGAATGATAAAATGTCCAAATTTCTTGTACGGTACAATGGGAATTGAAATACGTACTGTCTCTTCAGTCAATTTGATATCCTTTATTGAGCCCTCTGCAACCACCCTACCGTTGTTATCCTTAAATTGAATAGCCATATCTGCAATCTCTGTAGGGCAATCTACTGTAAAATCTTTGTCTAATATAGCACTATCTTTTAAGACTTTATTGTTACATCTTAAAAAAATATCGACATCTGTGTTTATATCTTTGAGATATGACAGCTCCTCAGATAGATGTGGCTCAATCACAACGGTGGTCCCTCTGTAGCATGAGACAATTACCATAGATAGAAATATCAGTAATGACAATTTTATCTTTTTATTCTGGATGTTTAACAATTATCCCTACCCTGTTTTTGTCCGGTATAAACACCACTCCTATCAGTACTATTGCTGATACAATAAAGGATGTGATGGCAGCAATTGCCCCAAATCCTGTGGTTGCTTTTTTGCTATCTTTAGAGAGGTCTGCTCTTTCCAACAATCTTTTTGATCTTGTTGAATAGAGGTCAAGATGTCTACTGTCTTGCAGCCAGTAAAAAGATCTGATCTCTCTTCTTTCAAGGTCTGAAATAGCCCTTTTATCAGGAAACCTATTTAAAAGGCATACAAGCCTTCCACCAGTTAATATTTTATCAAGGTTATCAAAGATTACATGATTATGGCCAACTGTTACCTTTTTCATAATAATATCTCCATTTTCTGTATAGGCCATTATGGGAAGGATATACCCTGACGGCATCTTTGACGAGGGGTAGATCCTTATTTTACCAAAGATGAATAACTTGAATTCACCAGGATTTTTCAAAATGGGACTTAATCTGAGTTCAGAAAGTCTGTCCTGCCACAATAAAAAAATAGTCCTTCTCTCCTCTGGCGAAAGATTTGTGTTTTCCCATACATCCTTTCCATCAAGGATTGAGAGAAGATAGGCAGCAGAAAGGGCATCTATCTCTCTGTGTTGCATTAAATAAATCTTAATAAGCAACACAAGGGAATTTTTGTAGATATAAAAGCCATCTGCTCCTGCCTCTGTTGCAAGTTTGAGTGTAGATGAAAGATGATTTATCGCATCATTATACTTCAGGTTAAGAAACTCTTTCAAAGATTTTGAGTAGTTTAATTTGGCCTCCTTGAGCCTATTTTTATCAGGATAAAACCGATCTCGAAGGATTTTTGAACATGGTGTAAATCCAGTTTTTGTGGTTATTTCTTTTGGAAGCTCTATATCCCTTTGATCTGATAGTACAACAAAACCTTCAGGGTCATATCCTGAATATGCAAGGGTATGATTCAGACATAAAAGTATAACAACAACAATAGCACCCTGTCCCCTTTTTATCATAGTTAGAATTTGATTTATTAATACGGTGGATCAAACCTTCCGTTGCCATCAGTATCTAACAGGATTGCATTTGTTATAGCCATCGGGAATATGCCCTCATTATCCGCATTGCCGGATATGATATCTTCTGGATCAGCAGAGATATCTTCAAATACCACAGGAAAGATTGAATAATTCATACCTGATACTCTAAACACAACCCATGAATCCTGCTGAACATACTCAGATAGATCTACATCAATCACATAGTGCCAGAGTTTATCATTTTCCAGTCCACCCATAGTATCATCGAGGGAAATGACTATCTGAGGATTCATAAACTTATCTTCCTGTTCTTCTGGGATCTTATAGATTTTGTTTATGAATACCTCAAGTGTATCAACACCTGCCCATGCTGGTGACTGAATATCCACATGCATAACTACACTTGATGGATCAACAGTAATTGTCTTACCAATTAGATTGTTACCATCAGGATCGGTAACCCTTATAAAGGGTGTATTTGTCATTATTGCATCTCTTCTGTCTTTTAAACCAGAGATAAAATCAGATTCTTCAATTGTCTGTGGATCATCATTATCAACTCCCACATATGTCCTCGGGAATCCTGGAAAATCCAAAAAGGGTGAGTGCGTATCTGTAACGGCAACAGCAGTTTTTATTATCCCAAAGGAGAGCATGTCAAACCATGCCCTTAGATTTAGATCTACATTCTCATCTTCTAAGATCCCATCTTTATTGGCATCCTTTACATGAAAGCCGTTGTAGATTTCAAAGGTATCAAAATCAAAGGATAGCATTTCTGCACCTTCTGGCATCCTCAATTCTTGTGGGGTAAAGGGCATCCTGTCAGGATCTGAACCAATAAAATCGTTATCAGGATCTACAGTAAATCCAACCCTATTGAAGTATTGTTGGAAAGCAGCCCCCCCTGAAGGGTGTCTGGGATGGTTGACCTGTATGATCTCTGCACCCTTTTCTCTTGCCTTGTTCCATATCTCTTGAGGCGTAAGACCAGGGCCTCTTCCGCCTGCCCAGTCGACTGCTCCATGAGAGGGAGAGTTTGGATCTATAATAAGTGGATATGCATTGAAATGGCCATAATCCCAGGTGGTGATCTCTTCACCAATTACAGAAGTGATGTAGGGAGACACATTTAGTTCTTTTATGACAGGTGCATAATCGGTAACATAGTCGTGATCTGTAGATACAATAACCTCCATTCCATTTGCCACAAAGGATGCAATTCGCTGTTCTAATGTTGTTGGACTGTCAGGGGAGTTAATACTATGCACATGCAGGTCTGATGCTATGTATCCAGAGGTATCGACAACCCGCTCTAATGTACCGGAAATTGTAAGAGAATCTCCTTCATTAAGGTCCACAACCTTATCCACTATAGTAAACTCAGGCCCACGCGAAACCACCACTCTGTATCTACCAGCAGCAAGGTTTATTGCACCTGATACTCCAGAATCGCATTCCAGCATGTGTACTACTGTTACAACACCTTCAGGAAAATGTCCCTTTCCTTTTGCAACATCACGAAGCCTTGTATCCCTGTTTCTATCATCAGCCCCATAAACCGTGATATTACACGGAGTTGGTGTACCATCCTTTTGGGTAACCGATAGCATAACTCTACCAGATGATGGAAGTTCACATTTCACAGAGGACATTCCTTTCTTTACTTCAAGTTCTTTTTGTTGTTGCCCTCTCTCAAGATGATCACATATCATTGTGTATGTACCGGGATCTACAAGTCCAGAAAATTTACCATCACTATCAGATTCAAATACCGTTTTTACCACATTTTCAGAGGTAACGAGAGCGATCCTGGTACCAGAAACAGGATTACCATCAGGATCAACCACACTGCCTTCAACTCTCACACCATCTATGTCCCTATCATTCAAGATCTTTGAATATAATGATGCTATATCCTTTTTACCAGCGTATATCCTGAAGCCATATTCTTTCTGGCCATTTGCAGGCAAAACAAAATCCGATTTGTTAGTAAGTGCATCAAGGGTCTTTTTATATCCAATCACTGCAACAGAGACCCCGGCAACCGTAATTGCAGCCTCACTTATAGGTGTTGTAAGACTGTTATTTTCTTTAAAGTTGAAGGGGACAAAGGAATAACCTATACCCCGCCCCAGATGGGCAAACCATTCTACGGCATCAAGGCCAGCCATAAGATCGTTGACACTCATCTGTTTGAATCCCCTTGTTGGAGAAAATACCTCCATGCTTCCACCAGTATCTGCAACAATTCCTACAGACATATCTAAGTTGCTATCCGAGAGATTTTGGATTGTGTAGATGACATCGAGATATTCACGATTTTTTCTCAATCTGTAGTGTGCGGTAACCTTTATTGGAAGATCGGCGTTAGTATCATAGTGAATGAGGTCTGACATTCCAGGAAGGACTGTTGCAATGTTTACAAAATCCCAGATTGTATCGTATCCTGTAGCTACAATCTCTCCGTATGGACCCTGATCATCTTCACCCTCATTAAACTCTACTGTTTCGAAATCGACTGTTAGGGCAGCATCAATAAGGGGAATTACCTCGCCAAACTCATCAAAGCCTGATATGCTGCTATTGTCAATATAAAACATGTCCACAGGTGTCCCACCATAGGGACAGGGTCCGATGTCTCTATTTGGTTTTTGTACTATGACTCTGATAATTCCGTTGTCTATGTAGTAGTCACCAACCATACCCTGTGCTGCCTCACCCCATCCGAGTATGCTCTTTTTATTACTATCATCTATCTGACCAAAATTGACACCGGAATCCTTTTTTTTCTTGCAAGAAGAAAAGATAGCAACAACAGTAAAAAGGAAACAGAATGATCTTATTCTCTTTGCTGACATTGCTTCCTCCTTTTTATAATTATGAATAGTCATATACTATTACAATACAGTTTTTTTTACAAGATGTATATAGCTAAAACTTATGATTATCAGTCTATCTTGCAAAAGAATACTGGATGTAATAAGTATTTAAGGACATTTATAAAGGGCAAAGGATTATGAGATGTCCATACTGTAATCACCCAGAAACAAGGGTTATTGATTCAAGGCTGAATAGGGAAGCTAACACTGTCAGGAGGAGGAGGGAGTGTGAAGGTTGTAATCAGAGGTTTACAACCTTTGAAAGGGTTGAGGAGCAATTCCCGGTCGTTATAAAACGTGACAAGCGAAGGGAGCCCTACCTTCGAGACAAGATTATAAGGGGTATTCAAATAGCATGCCAGAAAAGACCTGTATCAATATACCAGATCGAAGACCTCGTAAACAGGATTGAAGAAAATATAAGATCTTCCGGCAAAAAGGAGATTGAGAGTATCTTAATTGGAGAGCTTGTGATGGAGAGACTTAAGGTTCTGGATAAGGTGGCATACGTAAGGTTTGCAAGTGTATATAAAAATTTTGAAGATATTGATGAATTCAAAACAGAAGTGGATACCCTGAAGGATGAATAAATACAACTATCTTATTAATCATGCACTCGATATAGCAGAACGATACATTTTAAAGACTGGACCAAATCCAAAGGTGGGTGCGATACTGTTAAAAAATGGAGTAATTGTTGCTCGGGGTTATCATAGAGGTCCGGGGACTGAGCATGCAGAAGCCGAGTGTCTTTCAAAGGTGCAGAATGCAGAAGGTGCAGAATTGGTTTTAAACCTTGAACCCTGTGACCATCATGGCAACACACCACCCTGCAGTAAATTGATCATTTCACGTGGTATAAAAAGGGTTGTCTTTGCAACCTTTGATCCAGATCCAAGAGTATCAGGGAGGGGCTATTACAGACTGGTCAGTGCAGGTGTTGATGTTATATCTGGTATCAATCAAGTCAGGTCAATATCAATAAATCGGCCATATTTCTTTGCAAAACTAAAAAAAAGACCGCTTATCACAGTACACATTGCAACAACCTTAGATGGAGCCTCATCTTTCCATGATTCTTTTAATTTCTGGCACTCATCAGAGCTTGCATGGCGTGATCTACAGAGATGGAGAGCAACATCAGACGGTATTATGGTCGGTATCGGTACAGTAATAAAAGATAATCCTTCACTAAGTGTTAGATATCCTGAGTATAAAACAGATACCAGAAAGATAGTACTTGATACTCTTTTAAAAATACCTGACAACTCAACCCTGTTGAAAGATCCATCAGATAAACTCATCATTGTCCATACAGAAGATGCCCCTATTGAGAGACAGAAATATCTTAAAGACCTTGGGTGCACTCTGATACAGTGTAAAAAGAATGGCAGAAAAATCGATCTATTTGATCTCGTAAGCAGACTGTATGATATTGGTATATACAATCTTTTTGTAGAAGGTGGCAGAAGAATAATATCAAATCTTCTGAAACATCACCTGATCGACAGGATTTTATTATACAGATCATCCATATTGGTTGAGGGAGGTATGGTCCCTTTCAAATTCATTGACTATAAAAATATATCTATAGATGGCAACTTTGCACTCATACAACTTGTTGACCTCAAAGATACTGTTTGTTCTGTTTACATCCACAAAAGGGCTGATGAGGAGAGTATCTTAGAACTACTTAACT
>CAYSBA010000003.1:0-16335 GCA_964429075.1 uncultured bacterium | reverse complement strand
ATTGCATATATGTTTGGGGTTGGTCTTGGTGTGGCAACTACAACTGCTGTCGGTCAGAATCTCGGGGCAGGAAGGTATAAGAGGACGAGAAAGATCCTTATTACCACTCAGTGGATTACCATAATTGTATATGGTCTTTTTTCTGCTATAATGGTGATCTTCTCAAATAAACTCGGTTTCATATTTATATCCGACAGAGACGTGATCTCTGTAAGTGCACTCTATTTTATAGTAGTAGGATTGAGTCAAATCCCAGCAGGGCTTATTCAGATCTATGAAGGATTTTTTACAGGCGCAGGAAATACTGTACCTGTTATGGTTATCTCAAACTTCTCCTCGCTTATAAGAATACCACTTGCCCTCTTTTTGGCCTTTTATCTGGATTTAGATATCTCTGGTGTCTGGATGGCCATTGCCCTTGGATCTACGATAAATGCCATCCTGCTCATACTATGGCAAAAGAATGAGAGATGGCTTATTCACTACAGGAGTCAGATGCAAGAAGCCTTCTGAGCTCTTTTATCCCGTAACCTGTCTTTGCCGATGTAAGGATTATATGCTCCCTTCTAAGATCTTTGACCTCTGTGAAAAGACCATTTAAAATCCTCTGGTAGTAAGGTCTTGGTATCCTATCACACTTTGTAACAGCCATAAAAAGGGGTATATCAAAACCCTTTATATATGAGATCAGTTTTTTATCGAGCTCAACAATCCCTACCTTTGCATCTACAAGCAGTAAACAACAGAGGTATTTGAAATTTTTTTCAATAAAAGAGGTTATAATACTCTTCCAGTGCTCTCGCTCTTGCTTTGACCTCTTTGCATAACCATATCCAGGCAGATCAACTATATAATAATCCTTCAGTTCATATATATCTATCTTTCTTGTCTTTCCCGGTTTTTTACTTATGGTTGATACCTTTTTGTTAAGCAATTTATTCAAAAGGGATGATTTACCCACATTTGATCTGCCACATAGGATCCATGCCCTTTTTGTCAGGGTGTCTATTTCTGAAACCTTTTTCCAGCTATAACATGCCCTGATCTCAAATTCCATCAATCAATCTTGCAAGATAAGGTCTCTTATCCTTGATTTTATATATATTCCTTCTGTGTCAAGTCTTCTCAGGGCCTCAACCAGTACCTCTTTGTGTAATTCTAAAGACTCACTCCTGTTAAGTACAACTGTTACCACACCGTTGAGTTTGCATACACCGCTTCTAAAGTCCCCCCCATCAACGATAACTGAACCACCGGCTTTTCTGACGTAATCCTTCAGCTCCTCCAGGATTTCTATACTTTCAGATTGCTTTTTTTTGGTCCTCTGCCTGGTCATCTTGAATCAACAGCCGGTGGTTTTAAGATAGGCATCCTTCTTTTCTTTATCCTTTTTCGTTGAAGTTCGATATTCTCGAGTAAAAGGGCAGGTGCTATGGTTGATACAGGTACATACCCACTCTCTGCACCACAAAATCCGTTGAAGACCTCCTTTTCTTGACTCCCATACAGCACAGAATTGAGACTCTGAAGAGGAGTACCAACGATCTCAACACCCCTTACCAGCTCCTCTTTACCTGTCCTGACATCGATACGATAGACCTCATTAATTAATCCCTTATAGGCCTGTATCCCATAAGAGGAGGTGTTCGTAAAACCACCAGATACATCCTTTATAATAAAGGCATACCTTTTATTTTTCTTTTTAGCCAGTTCTATAAGTCTCTTTTTAAGCTCTTGCAGAGGCAGTGTATGGTCTTTATCAATATCAACAATTGTTACCCCCATCCTTGCCATTGGTTTGTGTACACCCGATGCACGCCCATGTCCGTTTGAATGTGTCAGGCTCTTATCCACCATTGTGCGAGACAGAAGATAGCTCTTCAACACCCCATGATCTATCAATACGACCCTCTGAGCCCTTACACCCTCTTCATCAAAAAGGTAGTGTCCGTTAAGAAAATGTCCATTGTATTCTTTTAGTGTTGGATCATCTATAACAGATATATATGAAGGCAGAACCTTTTCTCCCAGCCTGCCGCTGAAGGTTCTTCCTTCAGACTTTTTGTACTGTCTATCACCCTCAAGTCTGTGTCCTACTGCTTCATGAAAAAGTACTCCAGAAACACGAGGTAAAATAAGGGCAGGGGCAGAATAAGGCTCCATAAGTGGGGCATCTGCAAGTGCTTTCAGCTTTTGAACCATCCTGTCTATATCATGACGCAGTCTATTTTTATCTGGAAGGCCCTCTAAATCTGAGGCATAATATGTGAGGCTCTTGTTTAAATACATGCCATCTTTTGCCTGGGTGGTTGCAGTAATAGAAAGCTGAATCAGTGTATACTCTGTTATAATACGGCTGTTATCAAAATTGACAAAATATTGGCTCCCCTTGTAGCCTCTTACGGTTACTGTGGAACTCTCTACAAAGTTGTTACCTACAAAAAGACTACTCAAATCAACAGCTATTTTCTTTATCTTTTCTGGATCCAGATGAGTCTTTATTGGTGGTTGAATAAATACAATAGGTTTTTCCTCTGAAAAGGCATACCTCTCCCCTACCTTTGAATCATATACCCTCTGTGCCTTAACCCGCGCATACTTCACAAGGGCCTTTTTGTATGCATGATCTGTAAGCAGCCATAGATCCCTTTTTAAAGATGCAATACTATCATCTAATGGGGCAGAAGTGTTGAATATATCGCTATCAAGAAATTCTGAGAAGTCAAAACCACTATCCAGGTCCACCATATTATCGAGTTTGTGATCACCTACCCTTACCTCTACATAGGCAGAACCAGAATTCATATCTGAAAAAGAATGAAGGGCACCATATTTAGCAGTTGCATAGATGGAGTGATCCTGTGATATTCTATATGCAATGAAATATGGCTTTTTATAGCCCTCCAGCACAAGTTTATTCATAGATCTTTTAAGCTCTTTTTCCATTGCATTTAGTATCTTTATTCGCCTATCTTTCTTTTTCTTTTGACTATCACCCCTTGTGGCAGCTCTGGTTGATGCACAGGCAAAAAGTGCACATAGAAACAGTAATGATAACCTCCTTCTTACATACATAGCTTTATCTCCTCCTTAAAGGAATCCGTACTCTGTCGCCAGGATAGAGCGTGGCGTTTAATTTATCATAGTTATACAAAAGTACTACCCAGGTAGGAAGATTCACCCTTTCTGATAGGGTGGCAAGGCTCTCTCCGGGAAGAAGGGAGATCTCCTCTATCCTTTCAAGATCAACCCTATCATCCAGAGTCTTAAGGACCTGTGTAAAATATAGGAGTCTTTTTTTTGTAAAGATTTTTTCTGATACATTACAGCCTGCGAGACTTACGATCTGTCCCACAACAATCCTAGAACTTCGCCCCATATGATTTGCCTCTCTTAATCTTTGTGTCTTCATTTCACACCAATCAGCATAGTGTCCAAGGGTCTCTAAGGGTAGTACCATAATCCTTTTATCCCTGGGTCTTAAGAAGTCGATACTACTTGAAATTGCCCACTTTTTCAATATCCTTTTACCACTATCGACTACTTTACTGGCAAAATCTTTTGAGACAGGTACTGCTGTTCGTGATGCAACCCTCCTTATATGCATCTTTTTTTTCAAAAATTGTGTGCCTCTTTCTGCAATTCCAAGAGGTAGCTTTATCTTCATCCCCGGCAAAAGCCTCCGTGGATTTACCCGATTTGCATCAAGTATTGCCCGCTGACTGATCTTAAACCTTTTTGCTATATAGTATATTGTGTCTCCCTTCTTAATTGTATAATAGAGAAGATGTTTTTGCCTGCTTTTTATGACCTTCCCTGGCAGTGATGCAATATCCTCAGCAACCCTTTTATAAAGTCTTTTGGGTATCTTGATAGAAAGATCTGGTGGAATTAAAAGATCACCTGTCTTTACAAGATCGGTAAATCCCGGATTGTACTGTATCAGCTGTCTTTTTGACATAGCTGTGTATTTTACCAGATCCTTTAAAGCAACATATCCCTTCAGTTTAATAGTCTTAAAGCTCATCGTATCGTCTTGTGTCACCCCAGATAGCAGGCCATCTTTCTCCTTTAAGATCTCAAGTACTGCTAAAAATTCGGTATAAAAATTTTTTGCTGCAAAACCAAAACGCCTCCCCTCCCAGTATTTTAGAATATCCTCAATCCTGTCAGAGCCTGTCTTTTCGACAGCAAGTTTAACCCCTCCAAGACCGTAGTTGTAAGCAAGAATTGCAAGTGGCCATGAACCGAGATTTTCGTAGTTCATCTTCAATATTCCGATTGCACCAAGTGTAGCATCAAAGGGATCAAACCTTGCATCATACACCTCATCTATCCTGAGAAAGAGTCTACCTATTGGTCTCATAATCTGCCAGAGACCCTTTGCTCCCACCTTTGAAACTGCATGGGGATTATAGGTTGATTCCACAAAAGGTAGTGCCCAGAGTTGTTCGGGCATGTTGTGTTTTTTGAGTTCCTCCTTTATGTAACTGCTGTATCTACCTGACCTCCTGTATCCCTTCAAAAAACGATCTTTAATCCCGATCTGATATCTTATATTTTGTGGCATCTTGCTATCGAGTATGTAATCTGTAAGGTCCATGCTGACAAATATATTATATAATTCCTTAAGATCACCTTCTGGTTCATCACCGCTGTTGATTGTCTGTTGAAGTTCAGCAAGTTTTTTCTTCAATATATTTATCTCCCTTTTAATCTGACGACGTGCTGCCTTTGAGAAGGTTGGATGATCAAGCTTTATAACCTCATAGACAAGGTAGGGATAATTTCTATCGTGAATAATAGCATGTCTTGAATCATATTTTCCAAAGATATCTTTCCAGAAGGAAACCCAGGGCCTGAATTCATCAGATATTGAAAAGATATCATCTTTATCCTGCCCGGATGCACTGTTGAATAAAGATACTGCCAGAGCAAAAACGATACAGATAGTTTTTATAGCTACTTTCATCTACTATTTCTTTAAAAATTTAGTTATATCATCAAGAAATCCATCAACCTCCTTAATCATATCATCATTGTTTCCCTTTTTGAACCCATTTACAACAATACTGAAGGTATAGGTATTCCCATCAATATTAAAAAATCCACTCAGTGACACAACATCCTTAAGGGTACCGGTCTTTGCCCTTATTTTGCCAAGAAGTGAGCCTTTGAATCTATCTTTAAGCGTTCCATCCCTCCCTGCAATACTTAGCGCGCTTAAGAATTCAGGGAATATACCAAAATGCTGTATGCCGTATTCCAGGATTGCAACCATAAGCGATGGTGAAAACCTGTCTTTTCCAAGACCAGAACCGTTTTCTAAGTACCAGCCTGAATCCTCAAACCCGAGTTTCTTAATAAATGACCCATAAACCCTCTTTGATTTTCCGGGTTCAGCCGGCCATTTGAACCTCTCTGCTCCAACAACCATATATATCATATCTGCCATAAAGTTGTTCGAATATTTGTCCATAAGGGCAATTAATTCCCACAATGGACGTGATTTGTGTGTGTATAAAAGTTTTAATTCCTTTGTTGTACCAACGTTCTGACCCGCAACAAATACCCCATTTTTCTCAAGTAGATACTTTACAAGTGATGCAACATAATCCTTTGGCAAGGGGTAATACCTGTAAAAGACAGCCTTGGAATGTGATGGTCTTCCTTCTATTATATACGATAACCCATTTGTAGTGATAAGTTTGATGGAGCCTGTACAATTTTTATATCTATAACTCACAAGACCAATATCTGGTTCTATAAAAACCAGAGGACACCTATGCCAAGGGAGTGAATGTAGGTGAATAGAAACAGAATTAAAGTTTACAGATGTTGCTGCTATTGGTGCATTGTATGCCCTGAATGTACCATCGTTATATCTTGATGGAACTGCTAAAAAATTGCTGTTGTCCACATATATATTGCCTTTTATTGTCTTTATTCCAAGGTGTGAGATCTCTCTTGCTGCAATAGAGAGCGCTTCTGTAACAAGGTATGGATCACCATAACCTTTAACAATTAAATTGCCTTCCAGTATATAATTATCTATCACGCCGTCGGTTAAAAATTCTGTCCTGAAGCGGTATTGAGGTCCGAGTGTATCCAGTGCAACAAGGGTGGTAAGAAGCTTTGTCCCAGAGGCATAGTAAAAGTTTTTATTTTCATCTTTTTTGTAGACAATCTTACCATCAAGACTCTTTATTTCAATACCAAAAGAGATAGCATCCTTGAAATGCTCCATAGCAAGTTCTTCTATCTTATCACTGTCGGATGCAAAACCGGGGTATTTTGGTGAGAGTCCTGTAAAGGCTAACACCAAAATCGCTACCTTAGGTAAAAAAGACCTTTTTATGATCATACAAGTTCTCCTTCTATTTTATATCGGTATAAACAATGTATAGCCCATTATAGAGAATACCAAAGGTAATCGCAAAAATCGGTATACTCAAAATGGTAAGTATCACTGCGATTATGGGTGCAGGCAATGTGAAAAACATACATAGAAGCATCACACAAAACAATCCAAATATAGGTATAATTGCAAATAATCCTACTGCTCCAAGGGCCATACTGACATCCCAGAACCTGTTGTTTGTCAACACAAAAGAATCTTTGAGTGCCTCAAAGGGACCTGCCCTTTTTAAAAGCAGAGAAAAACCATAGAAGCAAAACTTTATCATTATGTAAAGACCTGGCAGGATGAGTAAAACAATCCCGATACTTATCGCAAGATTAAAGATAAATGTTGAGACAATAAAGGATAACAATGTGTTTAGTGGGAGGGTTGAAAAGAGTGTCCCGATCTTTATCCCTGCCTGTTCATCTGCTTTAACGGTATAGTAAGACCAGAGAAGGTGTACAAAACTAGTAGATACAATAAGAATAACCTCTCTAAAAAAAGAGAGATGGTATCCTTTATTCATTATTGAGTGAATATTATTATGATTTGGCATTGCAATGCCAAACAGGACCAGGCTCAAGATTGCCAGAACAAGAAGTTGGGTAAAATCCCTTTTTGTTCTTTGCCATGCAAGCTGTGCGTACTCAAAATAT
Source organism: uncultured bacterium (assembly GCA_964429075.1). GTDB lineage: Bacteria > CAYSBA01 > CAYSBA01 > CAYSBA01 > CAYSBA01 > CAYSBA01. The sequence goes on along the minus strand of CAYSBA010000003.1, from coordinate 9,276 downwards.
GGCCTCATTGTCTCCTCCTTTAGTATCAATTAAAACATGGATTGATATTATATCATTAATATAGTAATACTCAATTCATGGTCACTAAAAGCTTAAGACTTAAGGCGCTTGAAGCGGAGATAGAGAAATTAAAGCCCCTATATCAGCAGCTTGCAGATAGTGTCGCAAAAAGGGTATACAATGAGATTATATCCAGGATAACCACCCTATCCATTGAAAGGTCTATTCTTCGATTTTGTGGACTCAACGGAGTATCAGATGAGGGATATCCCTTATGCAACCTCGTTGTTGATAGACTGAAGGAGGAGGGTCTTTTAGAATATGGTGCATATCTATTTGTAGGATATGCAGTGAAGGAGGGAATTGATCTCTCAAAGATAGGTCAGAAAGAGTGTGATAGATTGATTAGTAATCTAAGAAGAACTGATAATAAACACTTCGACAAACTCTATGAAAATGCAAGAGAGCTGATCTATCAAAAGTTGCAAGAGCTTAAAAGTCAAAGACAAAAGAGGATTCGGTTTAAGGGTTCTCTCGGTCCATCAAACCATCCAAAAAGATATCTAATTGTTGCAACAGGTAATATCTACGAAGATGTCAGGCAGGCCAAGGCTGCAGCACGGGCAGGTGCAGACATTATCGCAGTAATTCGTTCTACTGCCCAATCTCTTCTGGACTATGTACCACACGGAATAACCCTCGAAGGTTTTGGTGGGACCTTTGCAACAAAAGAAAATTTTCGCCTCATGAGGAAGGCCCTCGATGAGGTCTCCACAGAGATAAACCGATATATAGAGCTTGTAAACTACTCATCAGGTCTATGCATGCCAGAAATAACAGTTCTGGCCATACAGGAAGGACTTGATATACTTTTAAACGATGCAATGTATGGTATCCTGTTTAGAGATATCAACATAAAAAGGACCTTCGCAGACCAGCACTTTTCAAGGATGTTATCTTCTGTTTTCGGAATACTTATAAATACTGGTGAAGATAACTATCTCACCACCCAGGATGCAGAGACAAACTTTCATACAGTCCTGGCAAGTCACTTTATAAACAGAGGATTTGCAAGGCTTGCATGTCTTGATTATAAACTTGTTGCCCTAGGACACTCCTTTAATGTAAATCCAGAGACAGAAAAGAGTATTCTTTATGAGCTCGCTCATGCCCTCCTTGTCAGACAGATGTTTCCTGAACATCCTCTGAAGTATATGCCTCCCACTCGATTCATGGACGGTGACATCTTTACCTGCAATATATACGATGCCCTCTTTAATATCGTATGCGAACTTACAGGACAGGACATACACCTGCTGGGGATCTTTACAGAGGCTATACACAATCCATTTATGATGGACAGATATATAGCCATTAAAAATGCCAGCTATATAAAAAGGGCATTTTTGGGCTTTTCTGATGAAATAATTCTAAAACAAGATGGATTTATCCATAGCCATATTAAAGATATTCTCAAAAATACAGAAAAATTGTTGTATGATATTGAAAAGGAAGGTCTTGAGAGGGCTATCGAAAAAGGAATCTTTGCTGGAATCTCCAGGTCTGCCTCTGGCGGCAATGGTAAAGAGGGTGTGATTGTGATTGATAAAAGATACAAAAACCCCCTCATGGAGATATTAAAAGAGGAGCTACAGGATGGCAGAGAGTGATAATTACATAAGGCCATACGGTGCAAGGAGAAAGGATGGATTTGTTCAACTTAGCTTTACTCTCGAGGGGAGACTCGATGCAAGACTCAATGAGGCAGCAAGGAGACTTGTTGAGAATATGGGATTCAAAAAGGTAAATATCGCCTGGGCAGAAGAGATTGCAGATGCATTTAGTTTTTTTATTGTTTATGCAAAGACAGATGCATACGTTGATATATCCAAAATAACTATAAAGGAGAGAAAAAAACATATACTCCCTCATGAAGAGATAGAACAGATTGTCTCATCACTGCTCAATAGAAAGCTTGTAATTGTGGGAGCCACAACAGGATTTGATGCCCATACTGTTGGTCTTGATGCAATACTTAATGTAAAAGGATATGCGGGAGATCATGGTCTTGAGAGTTTTTCATGTTTCAGGGTTTATAATTTAAAGAGTCAGGTAAAAAACACCACCTTTGTTGAAAAGATCAAAGAGTACAATGCCGATGTGATTCTACTTAGCCAGGTAGTAACCCAGCAGGATATACATATAAAAAATGCCAGAGAACTTATTGAATTATTGAAACAGGAAGGACTATACGAAAATCTCATCAAGATACTTGGTGGTCCAAGGATAGATAGCGAACTTGCACGAGAACTCGGCTTTGATGAAGGATTTGGTAGAGGTACATTACCATCTGAAGTTGCCACTTTTATTGTGGAAGAGCTCAAAAGGAGGCATAAAAGATGAAGAATAAAAATGATCTAAAGGTTGTATTAAGGACAAGGATGTCCCAGCAGGATGCCCACTATGGTGGAGACCTTGTGGATGGAGCAAGGATACTTGCACTATTCGGTGATGCAGCAACAGAACTTTTAATAAGAAATGATGGGGATGAAGGTCTGTTCAGGGCATATCACGAGGTCCTATTTGAAGCACCTGTATATGCAGGAGATTATATTGAGGTAAGGGCAGAGATCACACGCGTTGGGAACACATCAAGGAGGATGGTCTTTGAGGCATATAAGGTTATAGAATCTTTGAGGGATCCAAATAATCCTTCGAAGTGCAGGGTACTCGATACACCGGTCCTTGTCTGCCGGGCAGAAGGGACCTGTGTGGTTCCCGGGGCAAAATCAGTCGATAAGAATGACACCGGTAAATAATGCCCCGGCTGCACCGCCCGCTGCGTTGACAAAATATATAAAAGAGACATTTCTTTTGAAGTTTTTAAAATCCGGAGAAAAAAATCTTACAATCACAGGAAATGTAGCACCCATAAAGATTGATAGGACAAGTAACAGCACTACAATAAATATTATTTTTATAAAGTAGAGTATGTCTGATGTGTAAATATCTGCTGCAAGGTGATATAAGAATATAAAAAATAGACCATACAACCCTATAAATAGCTCCAAAAGGGCATAAAATCTCAGTTGATTCTTAATTCTATCTGCAAGCTTTCCACCAATAAAGCTGCCGATTGCAAAGCCTGACATCAGCGAAGCAAGGATTGTAGTAACGGCCGGCATAGCACTGCCAAAGATGAGCTTCAGCAGTGACATCCATAGAACTTCATAACTCAGACCACACAGACCAGACACAAAGAACAGCGTAAGGACTGTATAGTGAAAATATGATTTCCCGGTCATGTGACAGGCTATGACACACTTCTTCATAAAAATCAATTTGATTCATTTGATTGAATAAATCTATTAGTTATGCAATATGAAATGTCAGATCATTCTAAAAGAAGAGGAGGTATATGGATAATAATTTCTCATCAGATCTTACATTCATAACAAATGAAAAAAATAAAAGGCTCATAGATAGATTTAAATACTTATCAAAGACACCCGTTTTTTTTATGTTCTAGTAGGATATTTTTATACAGAAGGTGAGCCAGTTTCGTCTCATGAGCTGTTCAACTGATTAATTCAATCAGCTATTTTACAAAAAAGATCTCGTTTGACAGCATAGATAGCTGGTGGTAGGAATAAATGGTAATCTATAAGGAGCTGTTTATGCAGGGAAGTATTGAGGTAAAGTGTCCTGCTACATTAGAAAAAATAGGAGAATTCCCCATAATGGGGGAAAAAGAGGTAAAGGAGGCTGTACAGAAGGCCAGAGCGGCTCAAAAAAGCTGGTGGCAACTTGGATTTGATGGACGAAAGAGGATTTTGATCAGATGTAGAAAGGCCCTCGTTGAACATATGGATGAGCTTTTGGAACTCCTTACAAAGGAAACCGGTAAACCCAGAATGGAGGCCCTGACACACGAACTATTCCCGCTGTGTGAACTGATCACATACTTTGCAAAAAAGGCAAAAAGGATCTTGAAGAAAAAAAAGATAAAGGTACATCTTCTGAAGACCAAGTCTGCATATCTATATTACAAACCAATGGGTGTAATTGGGATAATTGCACCTTGGAATTTTCCAATGTCAATATCGATCGGTGAAGTCGTAATGGCCCTTGCAGCAGGAAATGGTGCAGTCCTGAAGCCTTCTGAACTTACCACCCTTATAAATCTAAAGGTAAGGGAGTTATTTATAAAGGCAGGCCTGCCAGAGGACATCTTTCAGATTGTAACCGGTGATGGAACAACAGGCGCTTATCTTGTCTCAAGCAATGTAAATAAGATATGTTTTACAGGAAGTGTAAGGACCGGCAGGAAAGTTTATGAAGGATGTGCCCAACAACTAAAACCATGTATACTCGAGCTCGGTGGCAAAGATCCTGCCATTGTACTTGATGATGCAGACATTGAAACAACTGCAAAGGCACTTGTGTGGGGGGCCTTTGCAAACTGTGGACAGGTTTGTGCATCTGTTGAAAGGGCATACATCCACGAATCCATCTATGATGATCTTAAGAAAAAGATCCTCGAAGAGACAACAAAGATAAGACAGGGCTTTGATGAAAGTGATCATTATGATGTGGGGTCTATTACAATGCCCGGTCAGCTTGATATCATAGAGTCTCACATTAAGGATGCGGTTGAAAAAGGTGCAATAATACTTCGGGGTGGTAAAAGACCGGAGGATAAAAAGGATGGTTACTGGTTTGAACCAACTGTATTGGAGAATGTGGATCATTCAATGAAGATTATAACTGAAGAGACCTTTGGCCCTGTACTCCCCCTTTTGAAATTCAAAAATATTGATGAGGCAATTAAGATGGCTAATGATACAAAATATGGCCTTTCTGCCTATGTCTTTAGCTCCAGTATAAAGAGGGCAAGGCAGGTTGCCGAAAGACTTGAGGCAGGTACAGTGATGATAAATAGCCCCCTCTATACCCATTCTATGGCAGAAACTCCATGGGGAGGCATCAAGGAAAGTGGAGTTGGCATAACCCATTCAGACGATGGTTTGAGGAGTCTATGCCATGTTGTTCATGTAAATTATCCCTCTTTCTGGGTAAGATGGCTCCTTAAAAAAGAGCTATGGTGGTATCCTTACAACGAAAAGAACTATAGACTATTCAGAAGTATGACACGTCTTTTGTTTAAGTGATCTAAGATTCAGGAGAAAGATATGGATAAGATTGCCATTATTGGACTTGGCTATGTGGGTCTTCCTTTGGCCGTAGAATTTGCAAAGGCTGGATTTAAGGTTATAGGCATTGACGTTAACAAAAAGAGGGTCGATGCCATAAACAGTGGCTTTTCTTACATCGAGGATGTCTTGCAGGATGTTTTGAGGAGTGTGGTATCTGATGGTCTGTTAAGTACCACAACAGACTATGCATCTGTAGGAGACTGCAAGAGCATAATTATATGTGTCCCCACTCCTCTAAAAAAGACAAGGGATCCAGATATATCCTACATAATAGATGCATCACAAAGTATATCAAATCACATCAAAAGAGGTACCTTAATAGTACTCGAAAGTACCACCTACCCCGGCACAACGTGCGAAATTCTTCTACCTATTTTTGAAAAAAGGGGCTACAGGGTAGGTCAGGATTTCTTTTTGGCCTTTTCTCCAGAGCGTGTAGATCCTGGCAACAGATTATACAACATTGCAAACACACCCAAGGTTGTAGGAGGTGTTACCGAAGAGAGCACAAAGAGGGCAAAAGAGCTATATTCAAAAATTGTAAATAAAGTAGTAACGGTAGACTCTGCAACTACTGCAGAAATGGTAAAGCTTCTTGAAAATACCTTCAGAATAGTAAACATCGGGCTGATAAATGAAATTGCACTACTCTGCGATAGGATGGGTATAGATGTATGGGAGGTTATAAAGGGGGCATCGAGTAAGCCCTTTGGCTTTATGCCCTTTTATCCAGGACCTGGCATAGGAGGTCATTGCATTCCAATAGACCCCTTGTATCTTTCCTGGAAGGCAAAGGATTTCAATTTTACATTGAGATTTATTGAACTTGCAGATGAGATAAACAGAAGGATGCCTGAGCATGTGGTATCATTAATTATCAGGGCACTCAACAGTGTGAAGAAATCCTTAAAGGGGTCAAATGTTCTATTGATAGGAGTGGCATACAAAAAGGATGTCTCAGATATAAGAGAATCACCGGCACTCGATGTCCTGGATCACCTTATAAGATGGGAGGCTGAAATCTCATACTTCGATCCTTTTGTACCCCAGTTTGAATTCCTCAATAAGACATATAGATCTGTTGAACTCACCAGAGAAAGACTGACTGACAGTGATGTCTGTGTCATAATAACAGATCATACAAAAATAGATTGGGACTTCATATATGAAAACAGCAATCTTATTGTTGATACAAGAGGGGTATATAAAAAGAAAACTGATAAGATCATAAAATTATGAAAAGGCCCATCTTCCTCATAACAGACTTTGGCGAATCAAGTATCTATGCCGGTATTATGAAGTCTGTTATACAAAACATCAATCCCGAATCAGCTGTAATCGATATAACACATAAGATAGAACCCTTCTCTATCCTGTCTGCCTCATATGTTCTTGATGTATCTATTAGCTACCTACCCAAGGATGCAGTGGTTGTTATTGTAGTCGACCCTGGAGTGGGATCATCAAGGAGATCGCTTGTAGCAAAATTGGCTAATAGATACATCATCTGTCCAGACAATGGCATACTTACTCCATTGCTGGATAAAAAGGATATCCTGATAAGAGAAATAAGTAACAGGAGTCTCTTTCTGCAGAAGGTCAGTAATACCTTTCATGGTAGAGATATATTTGCTCCTTTTGCTGCAAGACTTGCAGGTGGATTTGATTTTGAAAGGGTTGGGGATATAATTTCTGATCCGGTTAGACTCAACAGCTATTTTCCACATAAAAAAGACAAAAAGATCTATCTCAAGGTTGTGATGGTAGATGATTTTGGGAATATTATTACAAATCTTAATCTCAAAAGCTACGGGCTAAATATCTCTGATATTAAAAGCTGCTATCTGAAGGACCTTAAGATTGAAAATCCAGGTGTGACATTCTCACTGGCAGAGAGAAACAAACCATTTTTTTATCAAGGAAGCTTCGGTCATCTTGAGCTTGCACTTAGAGAGGGTTCGCTATCTGAGTACATTGGTGGAATCAAGTGTGGCGAGGATCTGTTTGTTGAACTATGTTAAATACCCTTTAATAGTCTCTATTGTTTTCATATCAATCGCATCCTGTGTGACAACCACATATGGAGATCTGAAATACAAAAGGGATAATATTGCAAAAGAGTTATACAAAAAAAATCGGATTATCTTCGAAGGTAAACTGAGGATAGAAAATAAAAGTGGTACGAAAAAGGTCCTCGTAATCGAGGGAGTAATATCAAAAGGCTGTAGTTTTAAGGTACAGGTCCTTTCTTTTTTTGGTGAAAATCTGCTCTTTTTGAGGTTTGATAGCTCTGGGCTGACAATAGATACTTCACAAGAGAAAAGACACATACCCTATGGTAATAAGGTCAGGCTGGGTATAGAAGACTCCTATATTGTCATTGATCCATTAAGATTCTGCAGGATATTCTTTTTGCAGGCAAAGGGCGTATCCTATGGCAGATTACATTTTTTCAAAGAATCAGATTTCCCCTATCCATCACGGATAGAACTTAGGGAAGGGGCATATACACTACTTATAGAGCTGACTTCGATTAATTTCGACTGATCAAAGTAGTATCAATTTTACTACATACATGTATACTATAGCTAAAAGACTCAATACTATGCCACCCTTGAGTGTATCTCTTATTCTTACAAAACCGGTTGAGTGTATGAGCGCAATTGCCGGTGTTGAGATAGGCATACTGAATGCAAGTCCTGATGGCACTGCAACTATCAGGGTGGCATCAAGTGCTGAGAGCCCAACCTGAGAACCTATGGATATTGCAATGGGAGTCAATATAGTAACCACTGCAGAGTTGCTCATTATTTCTGTGAGAAAGAGTGTGAGAGTTACTGTTATAATTGTAAAATGGAATGGGTCATGTAGATTTGAAATCATTGTCTGATTTACAAGCCAGGAGGCAGCATTTGTTGCTGTAAGACCATGCCCCAGGGTTATTGCTCCTCCATACATCAAAAAGATTCCCCAATTCACATCCTCTTCCACCTCCCTCCAGTCAAGGATACCGAGTATAAAAGCAATTACAACTGAACTTAAAGCTATAATAGCAAGGCCAATGCGGTCACCAAGAAATATCCAGCAAAAAAGTGTGATTAGCATCAATATTCCTGTTTTTATCTCTTCAAAGGTAAATCTTCCCATCGATTTTAATTCCTTTTTTATCTGTCTTGCTGCTTTTTCTATATCTATATTTTCAGCTGGATAAAAGACATACAGGATAAAAAGTGCCGAGATTAACATAAAAAGGGCGATCGGTATCCCCACCTTTGACCACTGCAAAAATCCTATCCCCGTACCGGTTATGCCTTCCATTATACCTGATGCAAGAGGTCCCCTTGCGCCCCCAAGGAGTGTTCCTATCCCGCCAATCACACAACCCCAGCCGGTTGCCAGAAATAGCCTTTTTGCATATCCAGAATCACCAGCTATAAGACCGATAGCAGATGTAATCTCAAGCACTACAGGTAACATAATGGCTGCAACAGCATGCTCTGTAATAAAGAGCGACATTGTTGCAGGCAACAAAAGCATAACAATCAGAAGCGAATGTTGAGATCTTCCGAACCTGTGTAATATGTAAAGACCAATCCGTCTTGCAAGACCTGTTCTGACCAGAGAAGAGGATAATATAAATGCACCAAGTATAAAAAAAACAGCACTGTTGCCAAAGAATGAAAATGCCACCTTTTTCTTAAATATGCCAAGGGCAGGGAAAAGCACAATAGCAAGGAGCCCTGTTATTGAAATTGGGATGATTTCAAATGCCCAGAAGATTATGACAAGTACAGAAATTGCAAGGGATTTCTTGCCTGCAACACTGAGGCCATCAGGGGTCTTCATGGTCAAGATGTAGAGAAAAATCGAAAGTGCAACGGCAAGTATAATTACCTTCTTGAACTGTATGATCGTTCTAAGCAAAACAGCTCCACCGGTATCTCTGATTCTTCAGGTCTCTTTGCTTTGTCTGTCTTTTACTAAAAGGTTTGTTTTTTTTATTTCACAGTCTACAAGGTCTTTCATTGTAACATGACTGAATACCTCGATGAGTCTGTTC
>CAYSBA010000002.1:12327-17032 GCA_964429075.1 uncultured bacterium | reverse complement strand
CTTTATAAATGCCCCTTTTAAGTCCTTTATATCCAATATATCTATCTTTGTCATAAGCTCTGCAAGTTCCCTTATTATCCTCTCCGGGGCCTGAGGATCTGAAAAGATTGCTGTTCCAACAGAAAAAAGATCGGCTCCACAAACAATATACTCAGCCGCATCTTTTCCACTCATTATCCCTCCGGATGCTATAACAGGCAATACCCCAACATTAGCTGCCTCATACACACAACGCAACGATATCGGTTTTAGCGCAGGACCAGACAATCCACCAACGATATTACCTACCGCAGGCCTCAATGTGACAGGGTCTACAGCCATAGCAGGGATTGTGTTCGATAGAGTAACAGCATCCGCACCGGATTCCTTCAACACCAGAAGGGTCTCCTTCAGCCCGGCAAGAACAGGGGGTAGTTTTACAAAGAGTGGCTTATTTATCTGTTTCTTAACACTCTCGGTTAATTTACATAACAGATTTCTATCTGAGGAAAATTCTATACCTCCACCCTCTATGTTTGGACAGGAGACATTAAGTTCTATAGCATCAACCCTCTTTTGTGAATTAAGGATCTTGGCCACCTCAACATATTCCTGTATTGAAAATCCAAAGATGTTGCATACAATATTAGAATCTACATCTTCCAGTTCCGGTAACTTATCTTTAATAAAGGCCTCTACTCCGATATTTTCAAGCCCAATAGAATTGATCAATCCAAAAGGTAGCTCTTTCAGTCTCGGTACTCTGTTGCCTCTTTTCGGTCTAATTGAAAGTCCCTTTGTTACAATTGCACCGATGTATCTGTAGTCTGTTGTCTGTAAAAACTCTGTACCATAACCAAAAGTCCCGGAGGCTACAAAAAGGGGAGTTTTAAAATTCAGACCAAACAGCTCTACAGAAAGATCAACAATCAACACAGGTCGTCTCCGTATAGTATATCCGCATCAAAAACAGGTCCTTCTTTACAAATATATTTTTGACCTTCCTTTGTATCCACCATACAGGACAGACAAACTCCCATACCACACCCCATTACCTCTTCAACAGAAAAAAAGGCCCTCTTTACTGCTTTTCGTGTCCTTTTATAGAGCCCTTCAAGCATCGGGGAAGGACCACATGCAAGGATTACATCAAAAGTCTCACTCTTTAACAATTCTGCTGCCGCATCCACACAACTCCCCCTGTATCCAGCAGTTCCATCATCGGTTGTATAGATGTAACATTTGCTAATACACTCTATCACTATATACGATCTTGATCTCTCTCCATAGACCAGGGTGGCATCAGGAAATCTCTGTTTATAGAATGCCAGGGGCGCAATCCCAACCCCGCCGGCAACAAGCAGGACCCTTTTCCCTTCTGGCATCATAAATGAGTTGCCCATTGGTGTTGTAAGACATATCGAATCGCCAGCCCTCAGATCGGATAGATACCTGCTGGCCCTGCCCACTTTCCTGATTAACAGAGATAGACTTTTTCTATCTTTATCATACTGATAGATACTGAAGGGTCTTGGGAGAAGAAAATCTTGAGAGGGATAAACAAGAACATACTGCCCTGGGGAAGGAGTACTTTCAAGCTCCATTCTTATCTCAAGAACATGGGTATCTTTTGATACCTTCCTGTTATCTTCAACAACTGAATCTATCTTTGTCAATACCTTCACTCAGCTGTATGCTCCACTTTCTATTTCTACCTTTGAGTGTGCGCTCAATACACGATTTTTACCCATTGACTTTGCTTTATACAACGCCATGTCTGCCTTTTCAACTATATCAGAAACCATGGCCTTTTCACCACATAATGGATAATTTGATACACCACCGGAGATTGTAACATGTAGATTTGTCCCATCTTCAAGAATTATGGTGTGTCTGTCTATGGCACTCCTTATCCTTTCTGCTACTGCCATTGCATCATCTATCCTACATTCAGGGAGAATAACAGCTATCTCTTCGCCTCCATAACGAGCAGGAATGTCTATCTCTCTTAAGAGACCCTTTATCAAACCAGATGTCTCTCTCAAAACCTTATCACCGGCCTGATGTCCATAGGTGTCGTTAATCTTTTTAAAATCATCAAGATCAAAAATGATAAAGGAGAAGGTCTTTTTGTATCGTTTACATCTCTTTAACTCTTCTACAATGCGTTGTTCAAAGAAACTCCTTGCAAAGAGTGATGTAAGTCCATCCACAGTGGCCTTTTCATACAATCGTGCGTTTTCAATTGCAATAGCACACTGACCTGCAACTGCTTCAATAACTGAGATTGTGTCTTTATCAAAACGATGCTTCTTTTTACTCTGTATTACAATAGCACCTCTTGCCTCATCATAGACCGAAAGTGCAAGACCAAGCCAAGAGTTGTACTCAGGTTCTATGTATTCATCCTTTTCAAGATATCTCCTGAACTCACTCTGAAGATCATTCAAAACCAGAGTGGAATTGTTGAGGATGATCCACCCAATCAGACCTGTTCCTACTTCACCAGACGCTATACCAATAAGATCACCATCTTTATTATAATCAAAGTAATTTACCGTATCACCTCTGTCCTGTTTTAATGCTATTGTACATACACAATCCTCCCCTATGAGTCTTATAAGCTCTTTTGCGATTTTGGGTAGAAGTTCTGAAAGTTCCAGGGTTGAGGATATGGCCTGGACAACACTATTTATCACTGTGAGATACTTTACTCTCTGAGCAAGCTTTTCACCCACTCTGTTAAGATCACGAAATATGTATGAAAATATCAGACACACAACCACAAGTAGTAGAAAGGATACAACATCTCCCTTTGTGTATACCATAACAAGCAAGACACTTAGCGGGATAAAGAGAGACTCAAAGGTAATGCCCTTAATAACCAGATTTCTTACAATATCTTCTACCCTCATCCCCTCACCCCATAGGATTAGGATCATCATACTATAGTGGATCACCATTGTGGTTAGAAACACAAGGGGTACAATCAAAAGATAGGTCAACATATCTGGCTTGTTCAGGTAATCCAGCCGAAACAATGAACCTGTGAGAATGGCTGTAAGTGCAAGCCCTCCACCAGAGAAAATAAATCTTGTAAAGATATAACCAAGTGGCCAGCTCTCCTTCTTTTGAAAGAATTCTCTTACAATTGTCCTTTTAATATTATTAATAGAATAAGTAATAGCCATTACCCAGGAGGCACCGATAACGCCAAGGACAAACATAGCACATACAAAGATGGCAGCATCCATACTCAGCTGTATCTTACCGTACAACTTAAAGCTAAATAATCCTGCTGCGAATCCAGCAAGGATAAACATCAAGACCTTCTGTATATCCAGATTCTGTGAGCTCAAAAAGTTGCTATTTCCCTTCAATGTAAACGTAATTAAAAGTATCCAGCCTAACACCCCAAGTGTAAACTGGACCAAAGATGTTAACCCACTAAAGGGCCCCCTTTTAAGTCGTGCCCAGCTCATGCATCAATTATATCAGAGGGTATAGGTTTATACAAGATATCATATCTACAACTACTCATATGTGAAGAGGCTGAGTTGTCTATTTGCATTTTTTGATCTTTTTAAAAATTCTATCTCCGTTATTCTTTTTATATTACCAAGCTCTTCAATAAAAGGCGATACGGTTATGTTTTTTTGAGATAGAAGATATAGTTTTTCCTTGGCTCTTGTTATGGCAACATAAAAAAGTCTTTTTTCTTCTACCAGATCCACATCTTTTATTGGGAAATAACCTTCATTACAGTTCAAGACAAATACTGTATGAAATTCAAGGCCCTTTGATGCATGAGCAGTAATCAGTCTGACACCCGATATATCAAAAAGTCCGAGATCAACACTACGAGAAAATATCAATGTCTCTAACCACTCTTTAAGATCCAGCTTACTCAATCTGTAAGATAACGAAAGCAGATTTGACCATCTTTCTGAAAGACCACATGACTTTGCAATGGTGTAAATCTCTTCAGCTGCCAGATGATCAAGGTCCTTTACCTTTTCATAAAAATTTAAGAATTCAGTTCCTTCAAGAAATCCCTTATGGTCGAGTCCGATTGCAGGTATTCCTTCTGATTGCAGTTTTGATTGAAAATCTAAAAGCTCACGTTTTGTCCTTGCTATGATTGCTATTTGTGATGGTGGTATAGTCTCTTTTTGATCCTGCAGGTCCCCCTCTTCCATGCCACTTGTTGCACCAATCAATCTCTTTATCTTTTGCACAACAAAACTCTTAAGGTATGAACTTTTTGATACTACATGCAATATCTCTCCACCCTCTCTCAAGGAGACAAGCTTTCTATTAAAAAGTCTGTTAGAAGATTTTACAATTACTGCAGCAGAACGGAAATTATCTTTAAGCTCCAATAGGTTAAGCTCACTGAACCTCTCATTCAGTCTTTCAAAACTATCTGGTAATGAGCCTCTAAAAGAATAGATAGACTGATAGGGATCGCCTATAACAGTTAAACAGGCTCCCTTTTCAAGAAGGATAAATAGAAGATCAAGCTGATTCTCATCAAGATCCTGAAATTCATCCACAAAGATATGATCAAAAGAGCATGACAATCCTTCTCTAAAAAAAAGATCATTTCTTGCTCTTTTAACCACAAGTACCAGTAGATCATCAAAGGTCAATAAAGATTGCTTTTGTAAAAAGTCATCAAAGCTTAGATTTATATCCTTTTTTTTTTTAAATTCTTTTTTAATTG
>CAYSBA010000002.1:0-12317 GCA_964429075.1 uncultured bacterium | reverse complement strand
GTGCTCCAACTACTATCTTTGGCTCTTTTTTAAATCCAAATCCGTGATAATCTTTAACGATCAAACTGTAACAAAACCCGTGAAATGTAAAAATCTGCGGTAATCTCCCTCTGTTTAGTCTCTCTTTTAAACGCTGTTCCATCTCCTTCTGGGCATGGACAGTAAAGGTTATACAAAGAATTCTTAGAGGATCAGAAGTACCCTGATTGAGAGTATTGATTATCCTATCTGTCAATGTGGTTGTTTTGCCTGTCCCTGGGCCTGCAACTATTGCCAGATACCTATCTTTAGCAAAGACCGCCTCTTTCTGGCTGTCAGAAAGATTCAATATATCTTCTTTAGCTACATCCATTTTATCTTTGGCAACCTGGGGCCTCTCAACAGGCCTGAGGACAAAAATGCCATCTCTTTTTTCCTCTTCTTGCAGACCCACAAGAGTTGTTTGCCCGAGAAGCCTCTTTTGTTCTCCAGGTTCAAAGATCCTTACAATACCAAACTCACCATCAAAGCCAGGCCGTATAAATATCTTTTCAGCTCTCATCCTCTCTATTGCAATGGCAAGGATGGGATCGAATGTATCTAGTTCTTTGATAGAAACATTAAGCAGTACGTCCAGCTCGGTACCAAACTCTTTTAATATCCTTTTGTATATAACATCTATCTTTTTAGAACCTATAGATTTTACACCGATACACTCTGCAATTATCTGTTTAAGTGGTACAAGTCTTTTAAAGGATTTGCCCGAGGTTGGCGTAAAACCGTAGTCTCTATCAGAAAGTTCAAAGACCCTGTACATGACCCCGAGTGTTAGTTTTTTACCACATTCAGGACAGATATTTCTGTGCCTTATTGTCTCTTCTGGCGATAGACATACACCACATCTTCTATGGCCATCATAGTGGTATTTCCCCTCCTGTGGAAAGAACTCAACAGTGCCCCATAGACCATTACCTGTCTCCAACATATACTTTAGTTGTGAAAAGCCTTCTATTTTAGTCTCAAAAAGATTTGCCTCTCTCCCAAGTGCCTCCGGGGAATGTGCATCTGAATTGGAAACAAGGATATAGTTATCGAGTGCAGAAACCATCCAGTTCATTGGTGGATCTGAGGAGAGACCTGTTTCAAGACATCTAATATTTTCAGTAAGGTCTTCAAAGCATTCCTCAATAGTATCAAATCCACTTTTAGAACCAAATAGAGAAAACCATGGCGTCCAGATATGGGCAGGTATCAGTACTGTGTCATTTGATGTCTCGAATATTATCTCTGCAAGATCCCTTACATCCAAACCTAATATTGGACGACCATCTGATACTATGTTGCCAACCGCTCCTATAGTATTTGAGAGTCTCTCTGCATCATCTATCGATGGGATAAGGAGCAGAATGTGAATCTTTCTGGTCTTTGGACCCTTTTTATAGATACAGCTTATCTCTGTGGTAAGTACAAATCCAACAGATGAGGCCCTTTTCTTCAGTCTCAGAATACCGCTACCATCATCGATCAATTCCTCTTTTATCTCTTTAAGGCGACAAGGGTGTATTGCATCTGCTGTTCCCACAAGATCAATACCCTTGTTACTACATACCAGAGACATAGTTTCAAAATCCATCCTCTTACTTGTGGCACGAGAATAGGGAGAGTGAACATGAAGATCTGCAACAAAATAGCTCATATATCTCTGAAAAGAACTACCTGATTCCTGCCATGATTCTTCGCATAATATAGTGCCTTATCGGCAAACTCAATGAGGTCCTCTTTCTTTTCAGCATCTTCAGGGAATCCTGCAACACCAAAAGACATTGTACATTTAAATTTCCCGAGATTGCATTTGAATTCTATAGATTCTATCATCTTTCTTATCCTTTCTGCATGATTAAATCCACCCATTGCATCAGAACCAAAAAGTACGATTACAAACTCCTCTCCACCATACCTTGCAACGATGTCTGTCTTCCTTGCAACCTTCTGCATAACCTTGGAGACCTCCTTTAGCACCATGTCTCCTGTTTTATGTCCATATGTATCGTTTATACTCTTGAAGTGATCTATATCACACAGGATGAGAGCAAGTTTGTTGCCGTAGCGGTTGGCATCGTATAACATTCTATCAAGCTCTTCCTGAAATTTTCTATGATTGTAAAGACCGGTAAGACCATCTGTGATTGCCATATCCCTCATCTTAACATAGATCTTTGCATTATCTATAGCTATGGCACAATGTCCGGTCATAACATCGAGCATGTGGGTTACCCTCGGGGTAAAGACATGTTTTTTAGTTGAGATAATGGCAAATGTTCCGATTGTCCTCTTTGAGACTATCAGCGGAAATATCTTTAAAGAGACAACTCCATTTATCTCTATATCTTCACCAAAAACATTGGTGAAGGCTGTTCCCTTCTCATAGGGTTGTCGGTAGGGGACATCACTTTGATTCTTGACAGCAAGCCACACAAGACTTGTATTTTCAGGGATATCTCTACCAATCAAATACTCATAATCTCTATGTGAGACCGCTTCTATTTTCATACTCTTACCATCATCATCAAGCAGATTTATCGTTGCAAGGTCATACTCAACGAGCTGACTTGCATACTCAAACATAGTTAGATAGACACTTTTTGTATCAAGACACGCATTAAGTGCCTCAATACCATTCAAAAAGGTAGTGCTCTTTAACAGTGCTGAATGAAGCTGATTTAGCCTTGTTTCCTGCTCTATTGCTGAAGATATAAGTTTTGAAGACATCTCTATTATAGATTTTTCTCTTTCTGTAAACTCCTTGTTGCTGTTATTGTCTGCAATAAGGATTCCACATAATCTGTTTAAATTGTAAACAGGAGTTGCTACAAAATTCTTTAATCTATGGGTATCGTTATAGTATTTAAGACTTGAATAACTTTGAGGTACATTCTTTAACATAATTGTGGATTTCTGTTTAATAAGACTCGCAAGTGCACCCTCTTTTAAGACTATCTGATTCTTAAGATGCCCTTTTTCTGCATGAGCAACTGCCAAAACAGCACTCTTTAGATCCTCATCTGCCATATAGAGTGCAAGTGAATCAAAGGGAGCAGCCTTCTTAATCATACTGAACAAAGACTCTATGTAGGAGGATAAAAATTGAACAGACGAAGCCTCTGCAAGTTTCTGACGCTCTTTAGTCTGAAATGTGTCTCCATCTTCTGTAGCTTCATAAGACAACAATCTGTATCTCTTTGCTCTTTCAGTATAATCATCCTTTATACCCTCGATTTCTTGAAGAGTTATTGCCCTTATATGTTTAAAGTATAGACCATAGGCAAAGAAGGAAAGACCCATAAAGATAGGATCTGCAATAACGGAAAGGATAAGTGATCGAGTTGAATAATTAAATAATATCAATTCTCTCACATGAACGATTAGAAATATCGGCAAGATCAACAGAAGCTCTTTAAATTCAAATGTAATTCCGATGAAGAGTGCATAAAAATAAAAGAAATAAAGGAGGGTATTGAGCCCCTCAAAGGTCCTGAATACCATTATAGAAACAGTGAGCAATGAAACTGCCAGTGAAAGTCTGTCCATAAATTTATCATAATGCTCCCTATTCCTCTTCCACCACCTGAAAAAGGAAATAATTGTATTTGCTGTTATAAAAAATGCCATAAAAAGTGTAAATAGATCTATTTTCTTAAAAAGTTCTGGATTGTTCTCAACAACTAAAAAAAGTGCTATTGAGATAATAAGAATAAGATTATTTAGTATGAAATAGATCATTTAGTGGCCTTTTCTTTGTTATCCTTCTTTTTAACCTTCTCGGTTGTAAGTATAATCTCATCTGCTTTTACCATACCAAGCTTCTTTCTTGCAATAGATCTGATATATTTAAGGTCACTCTTCAGTCTTTGAACCTCTTCTTTCAGTCTTTCATTATCCTCCTTCAGTCGCATGTTTTTTTCATACAACTCATTGTAAAACCTTTTGAGCTGCATATATTTCTTTAATCCAAGTCTTGAATTGTAAGACAGATAGGAAAGGAAGATAAAAAGAACAACTAAAATAAAAGTATAGATCTTGTTATTCACCTACCTCCCTTTAAACTTAGTGGCAACAGATACATCTTTGAGCCCGAGATCAAACTTCAACATATCAAGCACCTCAATGACCCTACCATGTTTTGCACCCTCATCTGCAAAGACCACCACTGGCCTTTTGGATTCTATGATACCCTCCTTTTTTATCTTTTCTTTTAACTCTGTGAGGGAATACTCTTCATTATCAACTACGATCACTCCATCTTCTGTGATGATAATTTTAAAGACATCATAGGCAGCACTATTTTTAGATGCAGATGCCTCCGGAAGTTCGACTTTAAAGATACCACTCTTTGAAAAGGTCGTTGTTAATAGAAAAAATATCAAAAGCAGAAAAATAATATCTACAAGGGGGGTAAGCTCAATACTTACACCCTCATCGGGATCTTTTTCCTGTTGGAATCTCATTTTCTGTTATTATTATGTATAAGATAGACGATAGATTCAAGTTCTTCTTCTGTAGTATTAATAACCCCTCTCAGTCTTATCTGAAGAAGCCTGTAAAACAGAAAAAGTGGAATTGCCACTGAAAGTCCGAAGGCAGTTGTCAAAAGGGCCTCCCATATACCTTCTGCAAGGACAGATGGATCTCCTACACCCATTTGAGTTACCTTTTTAAAGACCTCTATCATGCCGAATACAGTACCCAGAAGGCCCAGAAGGGGTGAAATTGAAGCAAGGGTTCCAAGGAATTCTATCTTCCATCTTTCTTTATCAAAAATCCTCTTTGCGCCATCTTCTATTAATGAAATATCAGGTCTGTTTCCATTAGATAGTTCCTTAAGGTAGGGAGCAAGTATGCCAGAAAAAATACTACCATCATGTTCTAAAAGTACTGCGGCCTCTCCTACCTTACTTTCTGTCAAAAGAGATCGAATCTTTTTTATAAGTTCTTTTGGTACAACAAAGCTGTGCCTGAGATTCCATAGACGTTCCAGAAATATTGAGAGTCCTATTAAAGAACAGGCAAGGATTGGATACATTAAAGGACCGCCTGTTTCCATTATTTTCCACATAGACTAATGAATATACCACAGTAGATATTTTTATCAAAGAAAAAGGCCCAGACAATGTCTGGGCCTCTTATTGCAGCTGATCTGGACAATATCTATCTACTGACATCCCTCATCAACCATGCCATCACAGTCATTGTCAATATTATCGCAGAGCTCTGTAGCATTAGGATGAATCGAGCTATCTGTGTCATTACAATCGTATGGACCGGGTCCACACAGCATCGAGTTGTCTGATGGTTCTGATACATATCCATCGCCATCGCTGTCCAAGCATCCGCTCGTCTGACCTTTACATGTTTCATCTACAAGGCCATCACAATCGTTATCCACTCCATCGCAACGTTCAGGTGCACTGTACCCACATTCACATATCAATGCAAGACACATTGGTTGACATGTATCAGTCTCATCAACCCTTCCGTTACAGTTGTTGTCTATACCGTCGCATACTTCATCCTGAGCTGGATTAATAAGAGGATCAAAATCATTACAATCGTATGGGCCGGGTCCACAGCTCAAATTAGGATCGGTAGGTTCACTAATAAAGCCATCACCATCTGTATCCTGACATCCGGTATTATTTCCACAGTACCATACACAGGTGTTTGATTCACAGGCCCAGCTACCTTCACAATCGATCATTGAGGAAAGCCCCTGATTATAACAATCCTGAGGTATTATACACATACCCTTAGGGATACAGACTCCACCAGGTATGCACCTGTTCCCACATTCTCCCTCATGTACAACATCTACCCCTGCACAGGCTGCAAAACAGCTGTTTGAGTAGGTCCTACCATCAGATCCACAAACAGGTGCATAGACATCGGTGCAGGTACAACCATTAGCACTGCTGGCAACACAGGTACCATTCACACATACATCATCTGGCTGACAGTCATTATCGGTAAGACATCCATTACTTTGACATCTAAATGAATCTATACCGACACACCATCCTTCTGATACATTCTGACTGCCAGACTGGTTATTAGTGATTGTACAGCTCTGACCAACAACATCACAGGTCACACATTCACCACTGTAGATTGGAACAGCACCGTTCATCCTTGCGTAACACTGATTTGAATATGTAATCCCATCGCTACCACAGACAGGACTGTATACATCAGGACAGGCACTACCACACTCGCCATTATGAACTATGGAGACGCCAGCGCACTCTGCATAACAACTGTTTGAATAGGTGACCCCATCACTTCCACATACCGGTGCATATACTTCTGTACAAACACAATCCATATTTTTGCAAATACCCATCTGCATTCCATAAATTAAATCACAGTATTGATCGGGTAGACAATCTGTATCATCTGTACAATAGATGTTGTCACAGGAGGGGGTACAGGTGTTATTGATGCATATATATGGAGTTGGATAGGACACATTATTATCACCCACACAAACAGATCCACTTGAATCCTGATTTGCCAAGATATCACAGTCATCATCGGTCTCACAGTAATCAATGGGGACACACTTTGGAGGAAGAGGACAACCGTTTTCGTCAACGCCACCACCAATCCACTTGCCATCACAACCTGAAGGATCGGGAGGCATTATTTCAGGACAGGGACTCTGTCCTTCCAGGGTGCATTTGCCACTGGAACATATAGGTTTTCGGTCAGTACACATATAAACCATCTCACAGGGTCTTCCCATCATCCTGCATGTATCCTGTAACTGAGCATACCACTCATCCACATACCTAAAATTAATTGCAGTCTCGCCACCTCCTGAATTGCAGGAACAACAATCTGCATCCACCTTTATACACTCATCATCGGAGTTACATGAATAAAAATCAGGCTGCTGCTCACAGTGCCACACACACTGATTACTCTCACAGCTCCAGTCACCAACACACATCGGATGATCAAGGTCCTGCGACTCACAATTTTCCTTGGTCTCACAGTAACCGAGATCAACACATCTACCACCTGCATCAGGATAGTTCCCATCATAGAGACAATATTTACCTTCTGGACATTCAATCCCTGCTATACCACCACAAAAATCCTCACAATCAGGTCCATCACAAACCTTTTGACACTCCCATTTGCAACTATTATCAACGCAGCTCCATGCTCCATCACAATAGTCTTCAGCTGGTAAATTTGCACAATCTTGGTCTGTCTCACAGGTTTGTGTTTCTCTGCATTGCCAATTGCAGGCACCCGAATCACAGGTCCAGAAACCATCACATGCATCATGGTTGAGATTTAGACCTTCGCAATCTTTAGCCTCTACACACTGATTGTTCGGACTACATCGTCCGTTCACACAACCGTTGTCTACCTTTATCCTGCAACCAGTAAAATAAAGGATACCCAATGTAACAAATGCGGCAAAAAGTAAACGAATCACTTTCATAATTTTCTCCCTCCAAAAGTTCTGTTGTAAAAATAGCAATTTTTATGCCTAAAAAACAAATGAACTATAGCCACATTAATATTTATAAAATAGTGAAATTTTTTTGTCTATGTAAATGATAATTTACAGTATAACCTGAGTTTAACTTATATATAGCCTGTTTTTTTCAATATATCTTGCAACTTCAACTGGAATAAGATGGTGAAATTCTTTTTTTTCTTTTATTGCCTCTCTTATCATTGTACTCGATATATCCGGAAACAGACCCTCTCTCTCTAAAAAGATCACATCAACCAAACTCGTTATGGTATCAAAGTCATGCCACTTTGGTAACTCCTTTATTATGTCTGTACCAAGTATAAGTGTGAATCTTTCTTCCTCCTTAGAGCTTGATATAAGCTCTTTTACAGTATTTACGGTATAGCTTGGAGCTGAAATATTCTTTTCAATGTCTGAGACCTCAACCCCATCTATAGTTGAAAAGGCAACCTCTGCCATATTAAATCTATGTATAAAGCTACTTTTTGTCTTTGAAAAGGGATGTTCATACACCGGTACTACAAGGACCTTTGTGAAACCGAGACAATGTCTTAAGTATAGTACAACTGATAGATGCCCAAAATGTGGAGGATCAAAGCTACCACCAAAAATCGCTATCCTTTTAATCACCCCATCTTCCAATCTTGAGTATCTCTCTTGTCTCGTCAGGTGTTGCAGGCAGTCTTTTTTCATCCTTTGCCATCTTTGCCACCTCTTGTACAAGTTCCCAGCTTCCCTTAGCAAGGACCCCCTTTTTTATGTAAATATTATCTTCCAGACCCACCCTTACATGCCCATTTAACTTTATAGCCTCTTTGGCAAGTGGTAATTCATACTTACCAACACCTGCAACAGAAAAGGTTGAACCTTTAGGAATACGGGAGATTAAGAATTTGAGGCACTCCAAATCACCTCCTATGCCCCCTGGCACACCCATAACAAAATCAAAGTGTGGATGCTCCGGTAGTAATCCCTTTTTTATCAGATATTTTGCTGTCTCAATCATACCAGAATCAAATATCTCCACCTCAGGTGTTATTCCTCTTTTTTTCATCATTGTTGCAAGATCTTTGATCATTGGAAGTGGGTTCAAAAAGACCTCATCCCCAAAATTCACGGTACCGGTTGTTAGTGTTGCCATCTCAGGGTTTAAAAGAAGTGGTTGACTCCTCTCTTCAAAACTCATCCCAACCGCACCACCTGTGGATACTTGAACAATTATATCAGGGCATTGCTCTTTGATTGCAGTGATAGCGCTTTTAAAAACCTCTTTGTCCTGCGTTGGAGTCCCGTCCTTTTTTCTTACATGAAGATGTATTATAGATGCCCCCTCTGCAAAACACCTCCTTGCCTCTTCAGCTATCTCTGAAGGCGTAATTGGTAAAAAAGGGGTCTGATCCCGTGTGGTCTCAGCCCCTACTATAGCTGCAGTAATAATTAGAGGATCACCCATAAAAGGTACATCCTCATATTATAAATTTCCTACTTACCACCCTTTATTGCTTTGCCTTTCAGGGCCTTTAATACCTTGGGTTGAATCCTTAAGTTCTTTATATTTGGTCCCACTCTTGGTGCGACCTTTTGTGTATTGGTGTTTTTTGCATTTAATTCAAGGACCTTGTTGTAAATCTCTACCCTTTTTACTCCTTTTTTCAGAAGATCTTGTGCCTTCTTTATCTCCTGATCGATCATTCTTTTGAAGTTATCAAAGGGCTGTGCACCTATTAACTTCTTCCCGTTTATGAAAAATGTAGGTGTACCATTGGCACCGACCTTCATGGCAAGCTGATTGTCTCTGTTCACGAAATCCTTTGCAGCCTGTGAATCCATATCCTTCTCAAATCTCTTAACATCCATTCCAAGCTCCTTCGCCCACTTCAGAAAATTCTCCCTCGTAAGCTGCTGCTGGTTCGCAAATAGCTTGTCGTGATACTCCCAAAATTTACCCTGCTTCATCGCTGCATAGGCTGCAAGGGCTGCTGGCATCGCATTCTTATGAAATGGTAGTGGCCTGAATTTGTATACAAGCCTTACCTTGTTCCCATAGGTCTCCTCTATCTGTTTAAGAGTCTGGGTTACCCTCCTGCAGAATGGACACTGAAAATCTGAAAACTCAACTATTGTCACCAGTGCATCCTTCGGACCCTTCTGCGGTGAGTTCCCTACAGGGACCTTATAGATGTCTGGACCTTTCTGTCTTGGCTGTGGTTGATTTTTTTGAGCTGCTGCTCCACGTTTGGTGGTATTTATGGCCTCTTTGTTCCCCTTTAACTTCATCTCATTGCAACCAAACATTGAGATGGCTAAAAGAGCTGCGATCACCAAGGTCCTCTTTCTCATTTTTACTACCTCCATTGCAATAATATTTAAGTTTTTTCAGCCTAATTGAAGTATATCAAATTGTCAAGCCCTCACTTTGGTCAAAATTTAAAATAAAGGAGAACTCCTGTCGGTTCCGGTAATGTCTGCATATTGTGAATCTATCTGAAAGATCCTGGTATCTGGTTCAAAGCAAGATGCAAGAATCACCGAAAGTATATCTTTCCAGTAATCGTTATATGATGCATTTTGGTCCACTCTTGAATTTTCTTGATTATTGCAAAAAGAGTTTATAGTTATGCAGATCAATACAAGATAACAAAGTGCTCTATGTGACGGGTTGTTTGATTCCATTCTTAAAAAGTCACTTAGCTACAATTTTATTTTTAGTCAATAATGAGTAGTAGTAGAGAATGAGTTGAAATGATTTTAGAAGATTGATAGGGGTGAGAGCAGGGGGTTAAAGCGGGATGTTAGTTGTTAGAATATTCTGGACGAAGATCTACCACAAGGCAAAGAGGATTTTTGATCTATCATTGAATCCGCCCCCATTTTTTTGTATATCTATCATATAGTTATAGATAGAATGAAAAAAACATTTATTCTATCTTTTTCCAGTCCTTTACCTCGATGGAGATTGAAGGGACTGTACATGTACTTGCACCTGGCTCTGGACAGTTAATTTTTTTTGTATTTTCTGGATGATTTGTATGAACAATAAAAGTCCCCTTGTATTTCCCTAAGAGGGTACCATTTGCATCCATCTGTTTTACAACTATCTGAGTTGGAGTATCAAAATAGAAGTAACCAACATTTAGATCTTCCCAGTAATTGGGCCGCCAGTCATAAACTGGGTCTATGCTCTCTATCCTCCACTTATAACCTGCATCTCCATCACCAACATACATAACCACTTCATAGTATCTTGAATAGAAATTTGTGCATTTATCATCAAATAACTCGTTATAATTTTGTAAATAAAATGAAAGGGGACCTAAATAGTTCTGGGAAAAGCCACAATCTCCACCGTGATCTCTATCATCATAGAAGGATATCCATCCATCTAATGAGGAGTTGCCACAGCTATCAAATGGTATTTCTGTAGGTCCTGCATTGCAGGCGTTGCTTACGCTTAAGGTAACTGTTTTTGTAAGCTCCTTCTGAACACCAGATATCTTTGTAAAGGTTACATTAGCAGTATAATCTCCCTCTGTTAGAGATGTGGCATTGTCGTTTATCGATAGGGTAACCTTTGTATCTCCATTTGGTCCTGCTGTGGTAGACTCTTGATTGATGTCGAGCCAGTTTACATCGGAAGTTACATTGAATTCTACCTCAAAAGGGGCAGTCACATAGAATATGCCATCCGATCCTGAGGGATTAAAAGGGCCCCCTACAGGCCCTCTGAAGGTGATAGTATCGGGTATTACCTCAAGGGGATCTTTAACATTTAACTCCACAACTACATCTGTTGTATCGTCTAACTGGCCTCCGTTGGTATTAGTAAATCTAACAGTCCCCTGATATACCCCTTTATCGAGCGAAGATGCTGCATCCTGTTTTATTTTTACCTTAACTACATAATTTGTCCCTCTGCTTACTTTCCCGGCTTTTTCCCCATCTATTGTTAACCAATCGGTGTCTGTAGATACCTTCCAGTTTATATCTCCATTGATCGCCTTTATAGTAAAATCCGCTTCTTTATCTACCGGTCCTCCCTCTGGCATATCTATACTCCAGCTAACAGGATCCACATTCATCATAGGTTGTATAAAAACAGTCCTTTCTGTATCTCCCTTTCCGTTGGTAAGGTTCTTAAAACTTATGGTGGCCTTCTGTGTCTTTGCAGGTAGTTTACTCGCTTTAGTTCCATCTATACTGATATGTACTGTCGCATTGTTGTTCTCATCAACTGTACCAGAAGTCATGTCTACTTTTACCCAATCCTTATCTACATCTACCTCCCAATCTATGCTCCCTATATCGGAGCCTATTGTAAAATTAATACTTCCTGCATTCGCAAAGCTACCTCCCTCTTTATCTGTTCCAAGCAGATATAGATCTGGCCCGGGTAGTACATACATCTTCTTTTCCCTAACATCCAGTACAACATCTCTCTCTGTATCTCCTGAGTTGTTTGTGCTGTTTGTGAACTCTATCTTTGCAGTGTAGACTCCCTTCTTCAGGCTGTTTGCATTTGAATTTATGGTAAAGTTTATCTCTTTGCTTTCATCTTTGCTCAAACTCCCGCTAGTTTCTGAGACATCAAGCCAATCCACATCTGTTGCTACTTTCCAATCTATTGATCCATCTTTGCTTGTAATTGTATAGCTGAAATTAGATGGATTAAAGGGACCTCCTTCTGGACCTGTTGATCCGACGTTCTTTGTTGGAGTAACCACCATATATGGTTTTTTGCATTCATAGAGCTTCGTATTTACATCAAACAACCTTGCCTCATAACTTCCGAGAC
>CAYSBA010000001.1:0-20048 GCA_964429075.1 uncultured bacterium | reverse complement strand
ATTCTTTCTATAAATACGGCCGGCTTATTGTTGATCATCCTGGCAATGCTACTTCTTGCAGCAGAACTGTTTGTCCCGAGTCATGGTATCCTGGGTATCGGTGGTGTAATCTCCTTTATATTCGGTAGTCTCTTACTTTTTGACACATCAAAAATGGATATAAATCTTGATAAGGGTCTTATTTTTGGAGCATCACTTGCATTATTCCTCTTTATGATCATCCTCGTCTTTTTGATTATCAAAACTCATAGATCAAAGGTTGTAACTGGCAAAGAGGGGATGGTAGGGATGGAGGGAGAGATAATGGAAGTTGTCTCAGAAAACAGATATAAGGTAAAGTTGAGGGGAGAGATTTGGAATGCTGTATCATCTGATCATCTAAGCACAGGCGATAGAGTAGTTGTGAGTAAAATCAAGGGGCTGACCCTTTTTGTAGAAAAAAAGAAAGATTAATCTTTTTTATAAAGGAGGTTATCATGGCTGGTTCTTTGATCGTATTTTTGGTTATCGGCATTATAATTATTCTAAATTCAATAAGGATCCTGAGAGAGTACGAACGTGCGGTAATCTTTAGACTTGGTAGGATTGTCGGTGTAAAAGGACCAGGTCTCATAATCTTGTGGCCAATCATTGATAAGATGGTAAAGGTTAGTCTAAGGGTTGTAACCCTTGATGTCCCTCCACAGGATGTAATCACCAAAGACAACGTCTCTGTCAAAGTAAATGCAGTCGTATACTTCAGGGTATTAGATCCACAAAAGGCTGTCCTTGAGGTAGAAAATTATCTCTATGCAACAAGCCAGCTCGCTCAGACCACTCTAAGGAGTGTTTGTGGACATTCTGAACTTGATGAACTACTCTCAGAAAGGAGCAAGATAAATTCTCACATCCAGCAGATTCTTGATGAAGGGACCGATCCATGGGGAGTCAAAGTAACTGCAGTAGAATTGAAATACATCGACCTACCGGTAGAGATGCAGAGAGCAATGGCAAGACAGGCAGAGGCAGAAAGAGAAAGAAGGGCAAAGATAATTGCAGCTGAAGGTGAATATCAGGCTGCAGAAAAATTACTTCAGGCGTCAAAGATGATGGAACAGAGCCCGATAGCTATACAACTTAGGTATCTACAAACACTAAGAGAAATAGCTACAGAAAACAATTCTACTACAATCTTCCCTGTACCTATTGATCTTTTCTTTAAAACCATAGATTGGGCACAAAAAAGGGATTCATCTAATAGGCCTTACTCCAATCCGGCTTAGACTACCAAACAGATAATAGCCATACATTCCTCTGTGTTTGCTCGATGGTCTTAGACCTGCAAGATTGAGCAGACCGCTTATATTCCTCATCTTTCTGCGTAATGATTCTGTTGGCTTGAACAGTAATGTTAACTTTAGAACACTCCTTGAAGGTGGGACCATCAATCTGACATCTCCCTTGAGATCAACATCAAAATCTTTACTCTTTGATCTGACCTTCTGCACCCTCACTACACCCTTTTTTATATTACAATCAACAACAACACGGTCTATAGTAAGGGGCGGTATATGATACCCAAAGGCATCTAATTTTTCAGACCCTGTATCAGAGAGCATCAGTTTCAACCATCCATTAATCGATGATGCCTTTGCATAGTCACCCTGTAAAGACCATTTTAAACTTAAACGAGATTTTACTTTTATACCAAACTTTTTTTTAAGTGGAATCATATCATCGAGTTTAATATCCTTTACAACCCCACTGGAATCAAAATTATTCCCCGATATAGCTATGGTAAAATTACCCAATCCATCAAGGAACTTAAAGGAGTTATTTAACATTATCTTTCCAAATAGTAGTCTCAACAGAGAAAGATCAACCTCTAAATTATCGATTTTAAGGCCATTCGGAAAATTATCCCCTATCCAGGTCTGAGGCTTTCCGATCAGCAAAATGTTTTTTAGCTCAATCCCGACTGGTAGAGTCATATTGATATCTTCAATAGATAGACCCATACCATATGGTTTTGTCCTCTCCTTTAGAAAATCTCCAACCATATCCGTTATGTCAAGATTTTTAACCGCAGAGATCATAAAGGTGACCAAGAAAATCAATATATATCCAGAAACAGTAATTACCCTCTTTATCAGCTCTGATTTCATAACATCAATCCTCCAGATAATAGGTGCTTACCGTAAAAGATATCTTATATTTCTTCTCATCTACTAATGAACGATTCATCTTTATTGTTGTTATTCTAACGAGGCTTCCAGAAGATTCAATCTTTTTTGCAAGTCTTAAAAAATCCTCAATACCTATTGCCTCTATCTTTACATCTACAGATTTTTCTACCATCTTTTTATCTTTGGATTTTCTTGTCTTCTCATTCATATTTTCTATCTTTATACCCTCCTTTTCAGCGGCAGTCTCTATAATTGGAAATAGTGATAAATTTTTTGTCTTTTTGAGTTCATCATAGAGTCTTTCTTTTGCACGTTTTGCATCCTGATACCCTTTAGAGATCTTTATTATCTCATCAAGTCTCTTTTGATTGTTGGCTATCCTTCGTCTCTTTTTCTCAAGGGAAGAACCAATAATAGTGCTTACAATAAATGTGATGAAAATTATAAAAACAAATACAGCAATACCCAGAAGGATCTTCTCTCTCTTTGAAGCCGATCTTATTATCTCTATCAACCTGTTCATACTACATTCCCTGCTTTAATTTTATCAGCAATTTAAACTTTATGCCTGTACCACCAAATGATTTTCCAACTCGTCCCTTTTTTATTTCAGAGATACGACTGTATCCCTTAAGTGCATTTACAAAAAGATCAACATTTTCAAATTTATTTGTACTTCCTTCAAATCTCAGAGATTCTGGAGATATATCAATTGATACTATCTTTATGTCTGCCTTCTTTGGGATACGTAAAAGAAGCTCACCGAGCACATCGAGTACACTCGGTTTCATGTCCTTTTGTTCTTTTGGGGTTACATCGGAACGCATGACAGC
Source organism: uncultured bacterium (assembly GCA_964429075.1). Taxonomy (GTDB): domain Bacteria; phylum CAYSBA01; class CAYSBA01; order CAYSBA01; family CAYSBA01; genus CAYSBA01. The sequence continues at coordinate 17,050 of CAYSBA010000001.1, read as the reverse complement.
AAGTGCCTTTCTAAAGTCTGTATACTCCTTACCAAGGACCCTGTTTGTAATATTTCTTAGCTCTGATAGCTGATCTTTCTCTTTTGCAGACAGGGTGTATGATGTGGCTATCGATCTCAAAAACAAAACCAGGATCAGGCCAGCTATAAAGATAAGCGTCTTTTTTATGTAACTACCCAGATAGTCGTACTCACCATGATAGGTAAAATCGCCCTTTCTGAATTCTATTCTATCGTTTTGCGACTTTAGCCTCGAAAGTGCAAGTCCAGCAGCAATAACAAATTTAGAATCAAGCTCAATCCCAGTAAGTGTAAATCTTTTGTGAACTGTTATCTCAATACCGGCCTTTTCTATATTCTCAAGATCACTCTCTGGATCTCCAATAAATATTATCTTTTCAGGCCATGCGCCTATTTTTGATTTTATTGTCCTGATATTTTTGATGATATATGTATCAATCCTATCTTTTTTACAAAGATATTCACTACGTCCCCAGATGATCCCCTCTTTATCAAGATATACAACAACCACACGACCTTTATATAAACTAATCAACATTGTATTTTCTTTTCCCTCTTTAAAAAGAGAAAAGACCGCAAAGGTCTCTGATGTAAGTGTATGTGGTTCAAAGGACGAATCTTTGAAATCTTTAAGTTTTTCAGACAGATATTCCTTTGTTACACCACACAGAAAGACGCCTCTTTTGAGCCTTATAAAATCGTATTGAAGACCTTCAGCACTATCTGGATATATATTCTCTATCTCTGAAGGAAGCACTGCCTCTATCTTTTTCATGTCTCTAAGAGGGATATCAAGAAATAACCTAAGCTCTCTATCTCTATCTACTGCCATTGAAAATTGAACAGGCTGCTGTATCCTCTCAGCAACACTCTTTAGGATTGTCCATGTATCTGTATCTTTGTCGATAGTAAATGAAAATGCGTCGTAATATCTGTTATTCCTGAAGGATGATTCAACAATTACTACATTTACCTCATCACCAACGATATCAACTCCAGCAATTAGGGCCATCACTATCTCCTATTCAATTCTATAGTACAAAAAATCCTGTAACCCACCACTACTGATAACCACAGTTCTTATTTTAACAACAGAATCACCTGCAAGGCCATATCCATTTATGCGATAGACGTAGCTCGTTGTTCCAAGCAGGGCCTTTGTGTTGAAAGGTAACTTTCCACATCCACAGTATGGTTCTATAAAATCAAGAAAGTCCTGATCTCCTTTAAATGGTGCGAGTAACTGACGTTCGATAAATCGACTCATAAATTCCTGCAATACTTTGACATCTCTTAAGGCAACATTCGATGGATCACAGGCAAGACATAGAAGGAGAACATCCTTGAAAGATGCTGTATTTACATTCATGCCTTTAGTAGGATATACAGTCAATTTATCTGCAAAAAGTCTCATAAATTCATCGTCTACTCCCCTTACAAGTCGCAATTCTTCAAGTGTATCAAAGAGAGCATCCTTTGGCTCATATGGAGGCCTTCTAGATTGATAATAACTGTCTTCCGATCCTGCACCTGGTACAAATCCCTTTATTGGATCAAAAAAGGCCTGAACATTGTCTGGATCCACCCAATCTGCGATTGCAAGTATATAATCTTCGGGTGACATTCGTTGTCCATCTGCCCGCTCATTTTCAAAAAATTCTCTATATCTATCATCAGAGAAAAGCCCAATCAGTCTAAAGTATAATATCTGATTGTTTGTAATCAATCCACCTGCATAATTGATATTAATCTTGTTGCTCTCATCATCTATAGAGGAATAAAATTTTATATCATCAAGGCCCTCCCATACTATTTCCTCTGTATCTTTTTTGACTTCCGATTCTTTTGATGGTGTCTCTTCGGGTGCTACTCCTACGCCCATCATATTCGCAATATCACCATTAAAAAGCATGTCAGTAACATCTTTATCGATAGGGATAAGTTTGGTTAGCTGAATATTTATGTTTAATCTCTTCAAGGTCTCATCAAGATAGGATTGATAATGTAGGACAAGCCTTGATAGATTAACAGCAGATTGGGCAGCAAATATTGCCCTTATACCATCTCTAACACCGGCAGCTGTCAACAGATCAACCCGTCCTCGATATTGAAAATTCAGGATGATTGTCGAGAATATTGTTATGTATACAATCACCAGAAGGAGAGCAATACCTCTTTTTCGTTTTATTTTATTCACCACGCCCTCAGATCAATTGGAGCATGCATTGGAAGATTCACCTCTGTATAAAATTTTATATCCTGGCCATCCGGATCTTTAAGCACCAAGGTTATAGATACTGCATCAGGAAGCTTTTCTTTATGATCCATAGATCTGGAGTTCCATTCATCGTACCACTCATTCTTTTTTATTGAGAAATATCTTACATCAAACTCTTTGACATGATCTATTACAACAAGCCCCTTTTCATCTTCGTATTCTTCACCATCTGGATAAACATTCTCGTGCCTCAGTATTCTGTAGGTCCCATCTCTATCAGGTACTCCAAAGTATGTAACCTCTGATACATCAGACTCCTTTGCATTTTCTAAAAGTGGCTCATGTACAAAGCCAAAAAAATCTATTCTATCTACCTGCACCTCATCCTTCCCAATAAAGAAAGTTAATAGCTCACCATCATCATTCTTTTTTGAGAGTGACAAAAATGCACCTCGCAGCTCCTTTGACAATCTAAATAGAAAAAGACGTGCAATCCTGTAGCGTTCTCTGACAGCATCTACATACTCAACCGTATCAAATGTCTTTGACATGCTCTCCCAGACAGTAACAGAGATTACAACAATAATACTGAGAGCAACCATGATCTCTATAAGTGTAAAACCCCTCTGTTTCAAAGACCTCACCTTGGAAATACCTCAATTCTCTTCATCACCTTTGGTTGTACAAACTTAGGATTAATCCTTGCACCTTTTGATTCAGATCGTGGCAGTCTTACCACATAAAGAAAACCACTTATACTCTCCATCTGTTTGCCATCCTTCCATGAAACAGTAAGCCTTACCTCTCTTATCTGATTCTCAACAACTTGCTGAACCGATTGCATCATCTGTGAAACCATACCTGATGTAACATTAAAACCAGCTATCTGTGTAACAACCTGATCTTGTCCTGTAATTGATGGAACTGGGACATCTATCTTTTTTATCTCATATTGCCAGTTGAAATCCTCAAATCCTTCATCGTAAAAATCGCCCTCATCTGTTTCCGTATCAGGGCTGAAACCATCTTTTATTAATTTTCTTTCTATTTGAGACATCTTTGCCTGAAACAATAAAGCAGCTTGAGTCATTCTTTTTATATACAAGGTTGCTCGAGTAGTCGCCCCCTGCGCACTGAGCAGCACAACAAGTGAAATTGACAAAATTGCAAGTGCAATCATCACCTCAAGAAGGGTAAACCCCTTAAAAAGTGATCTACTTCCAGATATCCTCTTCTTCTTCATATAACTTTTCAAAATCCTCAGAAATATCTCCATCAAAAAGCCTTATTCTACCCGTCATCTCTTCACTTACAAGTGAATACGAATCAGTATCATTACCTATAACAATTACAAATGGCTCGATCATGCCATTGGACAGAAAGTAAATCGAAACTCTCCCCTCAGACACACCCTCTGGCACATGAGCACTCCTTAGAGCCACAAATCTTATTCCATCTGAAAGCTTATTATTCTTTATAATCCTGTCATTTAGTTCTTCAAAGACTGTCTCTTTTTTTTTGTTTAGTTCAGCCAATGCATCGTCAAAACCAACGAGCCCATTCATTATATTATATATCTCCATCAACTCACCACCAAGTCCTCTGTTTAATTTTATATTTTCCTTAGTATAGAGCACCTTCCATGTACCTTCATCAAGATCAATCAATAGCCTGATATCAATACCCCTTGTTACAGAAACATCACTCAGATATCTGCATAATGATAGTAACCTTTCAGCATCACCCTTTAATCTGCTGAATTGCACGCTCATCACACTCGGAAGAGCAATCCCAACAATCAGAGCCATAACAATAAGGGTTACAGATAGCTCTATAAGTGTAAAACCCCTCTTCATACTTCACCAATTCCCAATGTCGGCATTCACTCCTTCACCCCCCTCTGTTCCATCAGCGCCGTATGAGAAAAGATCAAAGTAATCACGGTTGTGTTCCCCTGGAAAGATGTAAACATAATCATGTCCCCAGGGATCCTTGGGCACCTCCTTAGATTTAATCAAGCCCTCTGTAACCAGTACCTGCAGCCCCTCATCTGTTCTTGGATATCGTCCATGCTTTATCTTATAAAGATCAAGGGCATTCTCAAGTGTCTTTATCTGAGCCTTTGCTGTCTGCTGCTTTGCTTCATCGAGCCTTTTGACAACCGCAATTCCCACCATGGCAGCAATCATTCCTATTATGGTTATAACAACCATTATCTCTATCAGCGTAAAACCTTTCATCTGTCTTTTCTCTTTACGATTTTCCATAGTAGTCCTCCTACCTTATTAGTTCATTTAATCTTAAGATCGGGACAAGGACAGAAATGATTATAACAAAGACCGCACCACCCATTAAAACTATCATGATTGGCTCAAGGAGTGATGTAAGATTGGCAATTCTCCTTGTCAATTGATTCTCATAGGACCTTGCTGCATGAAGAAGCATATCTTCAAGCTGTCCTGTCTTTTCGCCGATGGATATCATATGTGTCAATATTGGGGGGAAGAGCCCACTCTGCTCCAGGGGCCTATATAGGACACTGCCTTCACTAACACTCTCCTTTGACATTTCCACAGCATCCTGAAGCAGTCTATTGTTCATGATACTTTTTACAATATCAAGTGATACGATAATAGGGACACCACTTTTAAGGAGGGTACCAAGGGTTCTGGAAAATCTCTCCATATTGATAAGTTCAACAATATTGCCAAAGATTGGTGCAACAAGTAAAAAAAAAAAAAAAAGATACCGTCCCTTTTCGGTCCTTAAGAATGACCTTATGCCCCAATACAATGCCCCTATTATAAAGATTACCACATACCACCAATCTCTGGAAAACTGTGATATTCCAATAACAATCTTTGTTATTAGTGGCAGAGCAGCACCAGCCTCTTCGAATATCCTCGTTAATTTTGGTAAAACCCATACGAATAATACACCCATAATCAGAGTACCCACTACTACCATGATTATGGGGTAGAATAATGCACCGATTATCTTCTGGCTTAATTCATCCTGACTTTCAGTAAGATCTGCCAGTCTTTCAAGTACGATATCAAGGGTACCAGAACTCTCGCCTGCCTTTACCATATTTACATATAGATCACCAAATACATCCCTGTAACGTCCCATGCTGTCAGATAACGTTATGCCCTCTGTTACATTTTGATAGATACTGCTTATTATTAATTTAAGTTTTGGGTCTTCAGTCTGTTTTGTAAGGGCCTCAAGTGATTCAGCGATCGGCATACCCGATCTAACAAGGGTTGAAAATTGTCTTGTCATAAGTGCGATTGCTGCCTTTGAAACCCGTCTTCTACCAAATATATTAATCTTGAAACTAAAGGTCTTCTCTGATCCCTGTACTTTTTTATCCCCAACCTTCTCAGCGATCTCATAGACATAGATCCCCTTTGATTTAAGTTGCTCTTTGAGAGATGATCTGCTATCAGCACTGGCAATACCAGATACCCTTTTACCCTTTGAATCATAACCTTTGTAGGCATATACTGGCATTACAGTGCATCCTCCTGAGTAACCCTAAGCACCTCCTCTATTGTTGTTATCCCCTTCAACACCTTATCGGCACCATCACTCCTTAAGGTCCTCATACCACTTTTGATAGCACAACTTTTTATCCTGCCTGCACTCTCATTTTTTAAGATCATGTCTTTTATATCTTCATTCATCAACAATATTTCATAAATTCCAGTCCTGCCTTTGTAACCTGTATTCATACATTTTTTACATCCAGCAGCTTTGAAAATGGTGCCGTTATGATCCTTCCCGAAGATTCCAAGCTGTCTGAGTTCGCTCTCTAAAGGCGAATATGGTACCTTGCATGAATCACAGAGTACTCTTACCAGTCTCTGTGCTATAACAGCAACAAGTGACGATGCAACAAGATAATTTTCAACACCCATATCCACCAATCTTGTAATTGCACCAGCTGCATCGTTTGTATGAAGGGTACTGAATACGAGATGGCCTGTAAGAGATGCCTGAATGGCAATCTCTGCAGTCTCTAAATCCCTTATCTCACCCACAAGTATGACATCAGGGTCCTGTCTCAGAAAGGATCTCAAGGCATTTGCGAAACTTAGACCAATCTTCGGTTGTACCTCTAACTGGCCAATACCTTCTAACTGGTACTCAACCGGGTCTTCAACGGTCAGTATATTGATATCAGGTCTGTTAATCTTATTCAGACAGGCGTAGAGTGTCGTAGTTTTACCACATCCTGTTGGACCTGTTACAAGGATTATACCATGACTGAGTTTTATCAATCTGGATAGTATTTCATAGTCCTTTTTGCTTAGACCAAGATCTTCAAGATCAAGCAGGATTTCTGAACGATCTAAAAGCCTCATCACCACACGCTCACCGTAGGAGGTTGGTATTACCGAGACTCTTACATCAACATCCTTACCTGCGATCTTTATCCTTATTCTGCCATCCTGGGGTAGACGTTTTTCAGCAATGTTCAGCCTTGCCATTACCTTTATCCTTGAGATTATACTGTTATGGAGTCGTTTGGGAGGTCTCAAAATCTCATATAACACACCATCTATCCTGTATCTTACAACGAGATCTCTCTCAAATGGCTCTATGTGAATATCACTTGCCCTCTGCTTTATTGCCTGAGAAAAAAGTGAGTTCACAAATCTGATTATAGGTGCCTCATCAGATGCATCGAGCAGATCCATGGGCTCTGAGAGCTCTTCTGCAAAATCATCGATAACGTTGTCTTCGATATCATCCATTACCTTTTCTGCTTCAGAAGAGAGCATGTCATAGGCATGGTTTATTGCAGAAATGACTGTAGATGGTTCTGCCACATAGATTGATAATCTTGCATTGAGCAGGATTGAAAGTGAGTCAATCATTTCAATATTTAGTGGATTAGCCGTAACAACCTTAATCCTTTCATTGTCACTACCAATCGGGAGAATCAGATGCCTTTTAGCAATGTTAATGGGCACCTTTGCTACAAGCTCAAGATCAATATGTTCATAATCTATGCTGTCTAAGAATGGCAGTGAGAGCTGAAGTGCAAGGGCTGAATACAGATCCCTCGACTCAATGAGCTTGAGTTCAAGAAGATGCTGGCCGATCAATCCTCCCTTCTCCCGTTGCCTTTGTAAGGCCTTTTCAAGGTCTTCTCTACTTAATCCTGAGGTATCAATAAGGATCTCACCTATCTTTTTCCATGTCTCAAGCATGCTCTACTTTTCTCCTTTATCTGGTGTGATTATAATATCTCCATCTGGTGTCTTGCCCTCTTTTAGTTTCTTTTTTTGTTTTTCTAACTCGGTATCTGCCTTTGCTGTAGGAGGTTCAAGGGCAATCCTCTCGATAAAATGATCACGCTCTTTACCGAAGTATTGCTCCATGAACTTATGTCTTTCCTCCATCTTCCTCTCAAATATCCTTCTGAAATCTTCTCTATTTCTAATGATATAGGGTGTCAAAAATATTAATAGATTTGTCTTTGTGTTCTTTTTTTGTGAGGTTCTGAAAAACTGTCCAATAACAGGGATATCTCCAAGCAATGGGATCTTGGTCTGATCTATTGTCACATTATTCTTTATAAGTCCTCCAATGACTGCAGTCTGATTATCTCTTACTACAATAACTGTCTTGGCTGATCTCTTAGAGGTGGTTGGACCGAGTGTAGGATCCATTGACAAGAGATCTGAAATCTCAACCTCTACATCCATTCGTACTGTATCTCCTTCACTGATCTGGGGTTTTAACTTCAACTTAAGGGCCACATCCTCTCTCTGAATAGATACAAGGGGATAGAAGCTTGAATAAATTGATGATGTGGTTGAAGTATTGCCCTGTTCATTATTCGACGAACTCCCCGATAGTAATGAGGATCCGTATGATCCAAGAGAGGATGTAAACCCTGCAATAAAGGGGATATTCTGTCCTACAATTATCTCTGCCTCTTCGTTATCTGTTGTCAAAAGATGGGGAGTTGAAATTATATTCACATTTGAATTTGACTGCAGGGCATGCAACATAACTCCAAATGATGGTATAGATACCCCGAACAGACCTTTTAGTTCTTCAAGCTCAGGACCCCTTATACCACCTATAAAACCCAGAAGTGATACAAGTGAAGTAGGATCAACTAACAATGAACTCAAACCTCCACCAAAGGTACTACCACCAAACAATGGAACTGTTTCTCCCCCTATGGTTATTCCCTTTGCCCCATGGAAGGCAAGCCCTATGTCTGTGGTCTTATCAAGAGTAACCTCAAGAATGGCTGCTTCAACAAAGACTTGCCTCCTTGGTATATCAAGCATCTGAATAACTCTCTTTATGTTTTTGTAATCATTTGGGGAAGCAATAATGACAAGAGAATTTGTATTTTTGTCTGCAGTTATTGATACCTCACCTGAAAACAGTGCCCCGGGACCCTTTGGGCCTATCCTGCCTTTTCGCCCCCTTGTCCTCGATGCTGCACGTGATGAGACTCCTGAAAGTGTGTTAGCAAGCTCTTCTGCATCAGCATTCTTGAGGTAATATACATGTATCTGACCCTCACCTGCAACTGGGACATCGAGTTTTTCAACAAGTTTTAGAATCTTTTTGTAGGTCACCTCATTTGCCACAACTATTATTTGATTGGTCCTCTCATCCGGCACGATCAATGAAACCTGAATTTCTTCTTGCGACTTCTCTCCCCTTGCAGGCTTTGGTCTGATTATTGAACCCCTTCTCGAAGAGTTTCTCTTTGCACCTGAGGCCTTGAATATCTCTGAGAGTTTTTTTGCCATCTCCTCTGCATCAGCGTACTTTAGCTGTACCAACCTGAACTCATCCATACCCCCTGGTACATCAAGCTTTTCAATAATCTTTAGCAGTCTGTGCACATTGGCTGCTGTATCTGCCAATATTAAGGTGTTGGTCTGTGGATAGGTGATCGCTTTTCCGTTTTTTGTTATCAGCTGTGATATTGCTCTATGAATAACATCCACATCTGTATGTTTGAGAGAAACGAGCATGGTAATCATTTTATCCTGAGGTTTTGGCAACTTACCCCCTTCAACATAGGTCGGTATCCTATCCTGTGCTGCATCTCTTTTTTGAACGATCTTGAGATAACTTCCTACAGGTACTATGGTCATGTCATTGATATCAAGGGCGGTCAGAAATGCATCGTAGGCCTCTTTTACTGTCACTTTTTTCGGAGAGAGTATTGTAATCTTTCCTCTTCTCAACAGATTTGTATCAAGAATAAAGTTTTTGCCCGTCATCTTACTTATAGCACGCACAACATCCTCAAGGGACGCCTCTTCAAAATCCATCCTGACCTTCTGGTTCCAGGAAAGGGGCTTGATCTTACTGGTATCCTGCGTAATTTCTACAACATCAGAGTTTTTTCTGTTTTTTAGTTCAACTTTTTTCTGTTTTTTTGATTTAATAGAGGTCTTTGTAGATTCTTTGTTCTTTTTACTCTTTTTTTTGTTTTTCTCATTGGTTTTCTTTTTTCGGGATAACTGCTCAAGTGCCTTTTTTTTAAGAGGTGCTAATCTATCTTTTATCACCTTTGGTATGGCAGGTGATCTAAAGGGGCCTTTTACCTGAGCGAAGACAATTGATGAGGTTAGAATTAAAAATAGGACCATAATGGGGAAACTACACCTTTTAATTATCTCCATTCCGAACTCCTTTACTATTCTATATTATATTGGAGCTGCATATCACGCCCTCTTCGTTCAATCTCAATAGTAACCCTGTCTGATGTCCTGAGTTTTTGGTAAATCTCAAGGGCCTTTTCAGGGCTATCAAGATTAAATCCGTTTATCTTCTTTACAACATCACCATTCTTAAGCCCGATTTTGCTGTAGAGACTGTTTGGAGCAATCGAATATAGCTTAAACCCTACAGCCTTCCCATTTGAGAAGTGCGGCATGATCCTCGCTTGAGTGCCAAGTTTGCTAAGATTGTTGAGTGAATCATTTATCAGTTCTCTTGAAATCACATACCTATTGTCCCCAACCTTCTTTATCTGATTGTCCTTCTTACCCGATTTTCTACTTCCAAAACCTGTTAATCGCCTTGGTGTACCAAAGCGGCTCCTTGTACCTTTTCTTTTCTCTTCAAGCACAAGGAGTTCTTTTTTATTGCCCCTCTTTATTACAACCTCCCTTGGCCTTATCTCAATTACCTTGGCCTTCCCGTTTATATCTTCTCCAATACGATAAACATCTGACTTACCGTTGTCTTTAATTATACACAAAGAGCCACCTCCTGGAGAATAGATGGTTGCAATCAATTCGAGATTTAGATTCGATATCTCTATATTAGATTCTTCCTCTTCAGGTATGGTTAGTGTCTCTTCTTGCTTGGGTCTTTTTTCGATCTGTTTGATAAGTTTATCAAGTGCACCCTTAGTCTTTTTAGTCCTTATGTCTAATTGTCCTGATGATATGTTTTCAACCTGCGGGATAAGACCCTTTATAGACCTTTCAATCTTATAGCCAGCTACCTCAGAAACTGCACCCCCAAGGATCCATCCATATAAGCCAACCATAAAAAGTCCAAATAGCTTATAATATTTTTCAAGGAATTCCTTCATTCCTAATAATTAAAAGCAAATGTTGTGCCAAATAATATTTATATATAATTACAGTAAGTTAGTATGAAATTTCTGAGTTTTATGACAGAATGTCATACAGGCTCTGACAAAATGACAAGGTCTAAAAAGATGTAATTCTGTATGTTGCAAAAATCCTTCTGATGGTCTCAATGTTCATTATAAGTGCAATTGATATTAAAACAAAAAATGGCATGTTTATTGTCAAACCAAAAAAAAGAAGAAACATCCTTACATCACTTCCAAGTCTCGAAAGTTGCTGTTTAATCTCAGCAAAAGACCGTCGTATTTGTCGGCAGTATAACTGTTCATAAAACTCCCTACAAGGGCCAGAAAGCCTGTAAATACAATTGTGGAAAGAGGGAATGTCCTCATATACATACAATGGTAAGTTATTGCGATTATGATAAATGCGTCTGCATATCTATCCAAGACGGCATCAAACCACTTTCCAAAATCGGATGATTCAAACTTAAGTCTCGCAATCTCTCCGTCACAGCCATCTATAATTGAAGATAACTGAGTTAGAACTGCTCCTGACAATAGGCCAAAGTAGTTGTTTATCAGGATGAGTCCAGAAGCTAATATCGATAGTAGAAATGAAAAAAGTGTGATAAGGTTGGGTGTTATTCCGGTATTTGCAAGAAATTTTGTTATCCTAAGAGAAATTGGTCTGTTTACCCATCTTGAGATGGGTCCATCACTCTCTTTTGCCAATCTTTTAAGTAAAATATCCTCAGCTATCTTCAACTGCCTTATATCGTCAATATCAATCCAAAACCTGCCAGTTATATCACAAGTATAAGCCCTTTTTGTTTCTGAAAGTATTCTTACACCCCCGGATAAGGTGCTATCATTCCTTTTTTTTATACTTTCTTCAATTGCATCAAAGATCGCCCCAGAACACAAAAAGATTCCGGTATCATAACAATTATACCTTCTGATATCTTTACCTATGGAGATTATCCTATTGTCTTCTGACCATACCTTTGTAACATCCTCTGTATCTATCTCCGGTCTTTTAGCAGTATCGAAATCAGTTGCAAGGACTATTCCATCCTTTGGATCCTGTTTCAACATCTTTTCAAGGATACTGACATCAAATATATGATCACACATCAGCAGAAGAAACCTATCTTCATCTTTCAGATATCTTTTTGCACTGATAACAGAAAAACCATTCTCTTTTTCCCAATCTTTATTTTCTATATGATGAATCTTTACATCTCTCTTTCTGGACAACCTGTCGAGGAATCGCCTTACCTTTTTGCCCTTATAACCACTGACTATATAAAATTCGTCTATACCTACCATCCTGCAGTTGCATATTATCCTTTCGATTAGAGGAAGCCCAAGTAGTGGTACAAGGGGTTTGGGAAGGCCGAACTTTGACAGGCGCCTTCCCCTGCCCGCTGCAAGAAGCAGCGCTTTCATATATTAATTCTCCCCTTTACCTTCTATAAAATCCCTTATCATTCTATAGGCAATGTCATCAGGAAACTGCTTTGGTGGATGCTTCATCAAGAAGGCAGATACACCGTAGAGTGGACCACTGATCTTCCTATCAAGGGCAAGTTTGCAGCACCTGATAGCATCTATTGCAACACCTGCAGAATTAGGTGAATCTTCCACAGAAAGTCTCAGTTCAAGGTTCATCGGTACATCACCAAACAACCTTCCTTCCATCCTCAGATAACACACCTTATTATCCTTCTGCCAGGGGACATAATCACTTGGCCCTATGTGGATATTCTCAGGTTCGAGTTCCTCTGCAAGTACAGACTGTACAGCCTCTGTTTTTGATATCTTTTTAGATTTTAGCCTGCTTCTGTTTAACATATTTAGAAAATCAGTATTTCCTCCTGTATTCAGTTGATAGGTCCTGTCAAGCTTTACTCCTCTCTTTTTAAACAGATCAGCCAGTACTCGATGTGTAATTGTAGCACCAAGCTGGGCCTTTATATCATCACCTACAATTGGCAGTCCTTTTTGCCTGAATCTCTCAGCCCATTCACGGTCGCTCGCTATAAAAACCGGCATATTGTTTATAAAGGCAACCCCGGCCTCAAGGGCACACTCTGCATAAAACCTTGTGGCCTCTTCTGAACCAACAGGCAGGTAGTTCAAAAGTATCTCAGCACCAGACTCTCTGAGTGTCTTTACAATATCCTCCTTTGTGGCCTCAGGTTCATCACTCAAAACAAAGGTCCTTTCAGGGTCGTAATCCTTCATATGTTCTGAAAAACCATCGAGGACCTTACCCATCTTTACAGTTACACCCATCTTTGGGATCTCAGGCATAAATACAGTTGTGCAGTTTGGCTTTGCAAAGATTGCCTCTGAGATATCCCTGCCCACCTTTCTTTTGTCGATATCAAAGGCAGCAACAACTTCGACGTCATAGGGTCTGTATCCCCCAATCTCCCAGTTCATAAGTCCTATGACTTCATCAGGTTTTTTGTCTTTATAGTATTCGATCCCCTGGATTAGAGAGCTTGCACAGTTACCTACCCCGACAATAGCAATCCTGATTTTCTTCATTTTAACCTCCTCCTCTTAGTTCGTAATAATACAAACCAAAAAGCGAAGGTTATAGAAAATTCGTTTAAAATATAACCATTATATCTTTCAGGTCAATTCCAATTATTCTTTTTAAAATAGTGTGCTTTGATTTCCAGATCTGTTTTTATATATACCAAGGTGTTTAAATGCAGCATCAGTTGCAATTCTGCCTCTTGGAGTGGTCTGGATCAAACCCTTTTTAACAAGATAGGGTTCATAGACCTCCTCTATTGTGTTTGGATGTTCTCCAACAGCTGTTGAAAGGGTCTTAAGACCAACTGGACCACCTCCAAACTTTTTAACTATTGTAGTCAGGATCTTTCTATCCATAAAATCCAGGCCCATTTCATCAATGTCAAGTCTATCAAGTGCCTCTTTTGCTATCTTACCGGTTACTGTACCATCACCCTCTACCTCTGCAAAATCTCTGGCCCTTCTCAACAATCTGTTTGCTATTCTCGGTGTTCCTCTTGATCGTTTTGCAATATGTCTAATTCCATCGTCACTTACATTAATTTTAAGTATCCTTGATGACCTTTTTATTATCTTGATAAGTTCCTCAGTTGGATAATAATCGAGGCGAATGATAATACCAAATCTATCCCGTAGAGGCGAGGTCAAAAGACCGGTTCGGGTAGTTGCACCAATCAGTGTAAAGGGCTCAAGATCAAGTGTAATTGTCCTTGCATGTGCGCCATCTCCCAGAACCACATCCAGCTTAAAATCTTCCATGGCCGGATAAAGATATTCTTCAACATTACTGCTTAGTCTGTGTATTTCATCTATAAAGAGTACATCACCCCTTTTTAGCTGAGTCAGTATACCTGCAAGATCTGCCCTCCTTTCAAGGACAGGTCCACTGGTGGTAAAGATATTTACCCCAAGTTCATTTGCCACAATACGTGCAAGGGTGGTCTTACCAAGACCTGGAGGACCGCAGAGTAAAAGATGTTCAAGCGTCTCCCCACGTTTTTTAGCAGCCTCAATAAAAACCTTAAGATTCTCTCTATGTTTTTTCTGCCCTATGAATTCAGTGAGTCTCGATGGTCGTACACTTTCATCAATCTCCGGATCCTGTTTTAAAAAATCAAATCTACTGTGAGACATTACCGCCTCCCGGAAAGATGTGTGATTACAGCCTTCAGAAGGTCTTCAAACCTTGTATAACCATCTTCCTGCAACTTTTTCATTATTTTTAGACCCTCTCTTATTTCTGCATCCTGATAACCAAGATTTCTGAGTGCAGCAACAAGGTCGGTTTCAACCCTGTTTACTGCCATATCATCCTGTCTGCCCAGCAACTCCATTGCAACATCGCTCAATTCAGAACAGATCCTTAATGCAGTCTTCTTCCCAACCTTGTGAATGCTTCTTAGTACAGAATCATTTTTTAATGCGATACTTCTTAAAATGTCTTCAGATTCACTACTTGTTGCTATTCTATGGGCAATCCCTGGACCGACACCACTTACTTTTAACAACAACTTGAAAAGATCCAGCGCCCTTTTGCTGGAAAATCCAAAAAGCTGTATCTGCGACTCAGAAAGATGTGTATGTATAAACAGCTCAACCATACCTCCCTTTTCAAAAGAGCCATTCTCTGGTAATCTAACAGTATAACCCACACCAGATTGTGTCAGTATAATGCCGGTTCCCTCATCTGACGAAATCAATTCACCCTTTAGAAATCCTATCATCGAAATTATTCCTCATTAAATGACATATTGCAACCCCAAGGGCATCGCAGGCATCTTCAAATGGCGGCTCCGGTAAAGAAAGAATATGGGTGATCATCTTCTGAACCTGAAATTTCTCTGCCCTCCCAGTCCCAACAACACACTGTTTTACTGTGGCAGGAGGATAACCAACAACAGGTAGTCCTGCCTCTGCAGCTGAAATCATAACGACTGCCCTTGCATAACCGAGCCTTAATACACTCTTGAAATTTTTGTTAAGAAAGACCTCCTCCATTGCGACAAGAGAGGGGGAATACTCAAGAATTATCTGACTCACTCCTCTATATAAAAAAAGTAATCTATTTTCTATAGAATCACTATTTTTAGTAACGAGCAATCCACAATCTACATGCACAAATTCCGGACCCTGTTGATCAACAATACCCCAGCCAGTCTTTTTCAGGCCAGGATCTATGCCCAATACTCTCATGTTAGAGATTCCAAAAGCTCATCAGACATTTCAAAGTTAGAATAAACCTGATTTACATCATCATTATCTTCAAGCTCGTTGAGTAGCTTAATCAATCTCTTTGCATTATTACCATCCACCTCGACACTGTTTTTAGGTACCAATCTAATTCCAGACTCTTCAATTACTATACCTTTTTCCCTGAGCCCATCTAAAACCTTATGAAGATCTTCTGGTGCTGTTGTTATTGTATAAATGTTATCTGAAATGTCATAATCCTTTGCTCCAATTTCTACCGCAAGTTCCATAAGGGTATCTTCATCAAAAGAACCATCTATTATAACATACCCCTCTTTTACAAACATCCATGCAACACAACCACTTTCGCCAAGGTTACCACCATTCTTTGCAAAAATACTTCTTATTTCTGATGATGTTCTGTTTACGTTGTCTGTCAATGCCTCTACGATTATTGCAACACCACCCGGGCCATAGCCTTCGTATATTTTCTGTGTGTAGTTGACACCCTTTATCTCTCCAGTACCTCTCTTGATGGCCCTTATTATATTATCTTTTGGGACGTTTGCAGCCTTTGCCATCTCAACTGCCTGTCTCAGGGCAGGATTACCCTCAATGTCACCACCTCCCTGTCTTGCAGCAACGGTTATTAATTTTACCAGTCTGGAGAAGAGCTTACCCCTCTTTGCATCCTCTTTGGCCTTTTTGTGCTTTATAGAACTCCATTTATTATGTCCAGACATATTTACCTCTCACTAACATCTTTTGATTTACAATATATTGAAAATAGTTAGGTTGTCAACTCTCTCATCCATTAAGCAACCAGAGATTTCTTGAAAAAGATCAACTATTATGATAAAGACGGGTTTTAGTTTCTTGGCCCTCGTAGCTCAGTAGGACAGAGCTGGGGATTCCTAATCCCTGTAAGCCGCAGGTTCGAGTCCTGCCGAGGGCGTAAACATTAGGAAGGAGCTATTTTTATGAACAGGAGTCAACTTATTAAGCGACTGATTGAAAATCACAATATAGAACCTGACAAAGCTGAGCTTGTTACCCGTGTATTCTTTGATCTTATACATGAAGCTATCCTAAACAATGAAAGAGTTGAGATCCGTGGCTTTGGCTCCTTTAAGGTAAAAAAATACAAAAGTTATATTGGAAGAAACCCCTTAACCGGTGAAAAAGTAAAGGTCAAAGAGAAAAGACTACCCCTTTTTAAGATGGGCAAAGAACTTAAAAAAAGGCTAAATAGTAAAGATTGATCCTTTATAAGATCTCAAAATATAGCCCCCCCATAATACCAAAAGTCACGCTACTCTTCAGATAAGGATTAACTATCTGAATAAAACCTATTTCTGGTCCTAAATCTAACCCTATACCACGCCACAATTTTAAAATACCTAAAAAACAGGATCTAAGATCTACTCTGGTGAGATTTACAAGACCTTTTCTTAACACAACCCCTGCACCCAG